>NZ_RAWL01000206.1:0-14980 GCF_003668885.1 Corallococcus sp. AB049A
CATCGCGCTGGGCTCCACGGGCGTGGGGGCGCCGCTGGCTGCGGCGGGCGCGGCGGTCTACGTCGTGGGTGAACTGGTCAGCATGGGCATCGTGGCGCGGCAGGAATACGAGGCCGCGTCCCAGCTGCGCGCGGAACAGCGCACGCTGCTGAGCCGCTCGGGCGCGGACCCGGAGCAGGTCCTCAACCTGGAGAAGTACTCGTCACCGGAGCAGGTGGAGTCGCTGGTGAAGTCCACCGGGTGGACGCGCGACCAGGTGCTCGGCCTGGGAAAGACCTTCCCGGAGTTCTTCACCACCGCCGACACGACGCTGCCCCAGCTGAACAAGGTGGCCAATGACTTCGGGCTCACCCCGGATCAGCGCTACCGGATGCTCCACTCGCTGTCCGACACCGCGCTGACGGGAGGCAAGCCTGCCCTCCGGGACCTGAACACCTTCGCGTCCGTGGTGAAGGACTTCGCCAGCATGTCCCCGGGCATGGGCATGCCGCCGGGGCTGTCCAGGCAGGAGCAGTGGATCCGCTACCTGCGCGAGATGGGCAACCGCCTGGGCAACTTCGAGGGCATCGGGCCTCGCAACGCGGCCTCCTTCCTGGAGCGCATGAAGCGCTAGCGTGCCGGCGAGCAAGGGGCAGGGCCCCCGGAGGCGTGGGGGCGCGGCCTGGACAGGGGGTTGCCTATCCTAGGGAATGTCCCCCACGCGAAGCCCGCCGCCAACGCTCCTGAAGTCCGTGCTGGTCGCCACCGACTTTTCGCTCTCGGGAGCGCGGGCGGTGGAGCGGACGGCCCGCCTGCCGCTCGCCCCGGAGGCGGCCGTCATCCTGGTGCACGTGCTGCCGGGACGCGCCCCCAAGGAGCTGGTGGCGCAGGCCCGGGAGCGGGCTTCGCGGACGCTGGCGGTCATCGCGCATGAGCTCCACGCCGCGCTTCACGCCGCGGGCTCCAGCGCCTCCGTCGAGGCGCGGCTGGTGACAGGGAAGCCGGCTCCCACCCTGGTGAGCCTGGCCCAGTCGATTGGCGCGGACCTGGTCGTCCTGGGCCGGCATGGCCGCCGGCCGGTCCGGGACCTGTTCCTGGGCTCCACCGCCGATCACGTCATCCGGTATGGCCCGTCCCCGGTGCTCGTGGTCCACGGGCTGGTGGAGGCCCCGTACCGCCATCCCCTGGTGGCCGTGGATGACGAGGACACGTCGCGGCGCGCCGTGGAGTTCCTGCCCGCCGTGCTGGAGCCGCACACCCCGCTGCGGCTCATCCACGCGTACGAGTCACCGCTGGAGTACATGGTCTTCCCCGGGCTGACGCGTGACGAGCGCGCGCGGTACCGGGAGCGGTTCAAGGAGGGCGCGCTGCGCCAGCTGCGCTCCCTGCACCGGCACCTGGACGCGCTGGGCCTGCGGTACCGTCAGGCCCTGGAGCACGGCAGCCCGTACTCCATCATCCTGAAGGAGGCGCGCCGGCACCGGGCGGACCTGCTCGCGCTCGGCACCCAGGCCCGCTCCGGCGTGTCGCGAATCCTGCTGGGGAGCGTGGCGACGGACGTGATTCGCGAGGCCGGCTGCGACGTCCTCGTGGTCCGGCCCGCCGCGTAGGCGCCTACCGGTCGCAGTTGTGGGTGTTGTCCACGAGGGTCTCGGTGCGGGTCTGGGGCGTCAGCGTTTCGCCAGCGGTGCTGTACCTCACCCGCGTCTCGTAGACGTTCGGGCCCGCCGTGCAGCCGGCCCCGATGTCGAGGTACGTCACCGTCGGCCCCGAGCCGTCCAGGGTGGGGATGAAGCCCGGCTGCTTCGCGAAGTCGTTCTCGCTGGGGTCGCCGCTGCGCTCGTCCACGCCGAGCAGCTCCCCGTCGGGGGCACGCAGCATCACGCGCAGGGCCTGGAGGGTCGGATGGTACGCATCCTTCGACTCCGGGCCCTGCAGCAGGACGGCGGTCAGGGTGCCGTCCTTCTTCTTCCACGACTTCGACTGGAGGACGCGCCACTCGGGGCCCAGCTGGGGGCACGCCAGGGGCTGCGCCCACGTCACGTCGCGCGTGTACGCGCCCGGCTCGAAGGCCTTGAGCGTCTCCAGGACCTTTGGACCCTCCGCCGGCGCACAGGCGCCGAGCACCACCACCATGAAGCCCGGCTTGAGCCCTGGCACGGTGTCGCTCTTCACGATGCGCGGGTAGCCCTCGGCCACCTTCAGCGTCCCGTCCCAGACCTTGTTCCTCACACGCTCCTGCCACCGGCCCAGGGACGCCTCGGCTTCCGCGGTGTCCTTGCCGCCGCCCCAGATGACGAGCTGGGCCGGCTGGGGCTCCGCTTCCGCCACACCCATCCACGCCAGTACGGCCGCCAGCACCACGAATCCGTTCGCCTTCATGATTCCCCCTCTGCGGTTTCGACGCGATGGCGGAATCCTACGCCGTGAGGCTGACCTGCTTCGAGGGCGATGAGACCCTTCGGAGGCCACACGACCATCCCAGCCGACCCCGGAGCTCCGAGCCACTCCGGCGCTTCATGGCTTGCTCTTGTCGGGCGACGGTAGGGGCGCTCGGGGTGCTCATTCTCCAATGGGCCGTGGGGGCTGTGCGTGTCGCGGTTCCAGGCTGTGTCGAAGGCCGTCCTGGAACACGCCGCGAGCGGGGAAGGATTGGCGGCGTTCGAGGCCTCGGAGGTGCTGAAGCGGTGGGAAGAAGGGGCGTGGAATCTGGATTCCGCCTGAATGGAGCGCGAGCCGCAGCCGTGAAGTAGGCTCCGCGCCCGCTATGCAGCTCGCCATTCCCCATGCTCCCCGCCGTGTCCGGATCGCCCAGGTCCCTGGGGCGGTGACGCGGCTGGTTCGCGGGGTGGTGCTGGGCCTGGTCGTCATCGCCGCGCTGGGCCTGGGCGCTGGCTACGTCGGCCGCTACTTCATCGAGGAGCAGCGCTTCACCGCCAGCGCGGAGCTGGTGGACGCGGTGGTGGGGCTCAGCCACGCGCCCCCTTTGAACCAGCGCGAGGACGCCGAGGGCACGCTGGATGTCCTCTACACGTTCGCCGGTGAAGACCACTCCGTGTCAGGGGTCCGCACGAGCGCGGATCACGCGGCCGGCCTGGGCCATGGTGCCCGGGTGCAGCTCCTGGTGGACCCGTCCCAGCCGGGACGGCCTCGCGAGGCGACCTACGCCCGGGCGCGGGCGGCCCGGGTGGGGCTGCTGCCCTGGGGCCTGGGCCTGGGCGCGCTGGTGGCGCTGGGCGGCTTCGCCTGGGAGGTGCGGCGGCTGTGGCGCCGGGAGGTGGTGCCCCTGCGCCTGGGCGCGCTGGTGTGGCTCACCCCGGATGACGGCTATCTGCCGGAAGGGAAGGGCGAGGCCGTGTTCCCCGCGCACTTCTTCCGCCAGGACGTGAAACACGCCGTGCGGGCGCGCTGCCGCCCCCAGCGGGCCCCGGTGCGAAACGGCGGCAAGGTGCTGGCCGCCGTGGTGCCCTCGGAGCCGGGGTGGTGCCGCGTCATCGACGAGGAGCTGGCGCGGAAGCTGGGCTGGGTGCGCTGACGGACGGACAGGTGGGGTTGAAAAGTTGCTGGCCCCCGGAGGCCGTGTGACACACGCCTGTAGCTGCAACGTCCGGAGGCTTCCATGCGCATGCGCTTCTCCCACTTCGTGCTGCCCGTGCTGCTCCTCACGGCCCCGAGCGCCGTCGGAGCCGCCAAGCGCAACGAAGCGGAGGAGGCGTACCAGCAGGCCCGCCGCGCGTACTACGCCCTGAAGGACGACGCGTCCCGCCGCAAGCTGCGCCACCACTGGCTCAACGTCGTCCACCGCTTCGAGGCCGTGGCCACCCGCTTCCCCAAGAGCGAGCGCGCCCCCGACGCCCTCTTCACCGCGGGCGACCTGCTCCAGGAGTTGAGCCGCATCTCCTTCGTGGACGAGGACCTGCAGGCCGCCATCTCGGACTACTCGAAGCTGGTGGAGGCCCACCCGAAGCACCGGCTCGCGGATGACGCGGCGCTGGCGCTGGCGCGCATCCACGTCAACCGCCTGGACAAGCCGGAGGCGGCCCGGAAGATCCTCAACGAGTCGCTGGCGACGAACCCCAAAGGTGACCAGTCCAAGGAGCTCAAGTCGCTGCTGGCCTCGCTGCCCCCGCCCAGCAAGACGCCTCCCGCGAAGCCCACGGTGAAGCCGCTGCCCCCCGTCGTGAAGTCCACGCCGGACACCGCCGTCGCCGCCGCGAACCCCAGCTCGCCGCTGGTGGATGCCATCACCCGGCTCGCTCGTGAGCCGGCGCCGGCCCAGGCTTCAAGCGCTGACACCTCCGCGAAGGACGCGGCGCCGAACATCGTGGACGCGCCCACCGTCGCCGACCGGGCCGTGGATGCGAAGGACGCCGCGAAGGCCCCGGAGGCCGTGGCTTCCTCTCACGCGACCTCGCAGCCCGTGAAGCCGGAGGTCCCGGCCGTGGTGGCGAAGGCTCCGGCGGTGGCGGAGAGTGCTCCGAAGCCGGCCGCTCCCGTGACCGTGGCGTCGAAGCCCGAGACGAAGCCCGAGGCGCCCCGTCCGGTGACGGCGCCGGTGGACGCGCAGGTCGCGCAGGCGCGGCTCAAGGCGGTGGCGAAGCAGTCGCGCCACGCGGAGCTGACGCTGGCGGAGCAGCTGGGGCTGAAGGTGCGCCGCGTGGTCATCGACGCGGGCCATGGCGGCCATGACTCCGGCGCCATTGGCAAGGCGGGGACGAAGGAGAAGGACGTGGCGCTGGCCATCTCCAAGAAGGTCGCGGACGGCCTGCGGGAGAAGGGCCTGGAGGTCGTGCTCACCCGCGACGACGACACGTTCATCCGCCTGGAGGACCGCGCGAAGCTGGCCAACGAGGCGCACGGCGACCTGTTCATCTCGGTGCACTGCAACTCGGCGGCGACGCACAAGCTGCGCGGCATCGAGACGTACACGCTCAACACGTCCGCGGACCGCTACTCCATCCGCCTGGCCGCTCGCGAGAACGCGTCCTCCGAGAAGGGCATCAGCGACCTGCAGTTCATCCTGGCGGACCTGGCCACCAAGGCGAACACCGAGGAGTCGAGCCGGCTGGCGAACGCCGTGCAGCACAACCTGGTGACGGGCCTGTCCGCCCAGTACGACGGCATCAAGGACCTGGGCCACAAGGAGGCGCTGTTCTACGTGCTCCTGGGCGCGAAGATGCCCGCCATCCTGGTGGAGACGTCCTTCCTGTCGCACTCGGAAGAAGAGAAGCGCCTGGCGTCCGAGCGCTACCAGGACGAGGTGGCGAAGAACATCGTGCTGGGAGTGGAAGAGTTCCTCGGTGATCGCCGCCGCGTGGCCAAGGTAGACTGACGCGTTCGTCGTCGTCAGTCCCCATGGCCGAGCAGTCTCCCCCGTCCCATCCCAGGCCCTCGCAGGACCCCCTCGCGCCCCCGTTCCAGACGGAGGCGGACCTGCGCGCGTGGCTCAAGGCGGAAGGCCTGGAGCACCTGGCGCGCCTGAGCCTGGCGCTGCTCACCCCGCGCGTGGAGGCCGCGTACCTGCCGCAGGTGCGCGCCGTCATCTCCCGCCGCCGGCTGATGGAGGTACTGGCCCAGGACACGCTCGACCGCTGGACGGCGGAGATGCTGCCCACGCCGCGCATGCGCGACCTGCTGCCGAAGCTGGCCTGGCGCTACGTGGAGGACGAGCGGCAGGCCGCCATCGAAGCGCGCGCCTCCGTCGCGGAGCGGCTGGTGCCTCCGCCAGACAAGCGCACGCACACGGTCCACGGGATGCTGATGGCGTGGCGTGCCCGGGTGCCTCCGGGCATCGCGCCGCGTCCGGAGCGGGCGCTGTCGCTGGAGGCGCTGGTGGAGGAGCCGGACCTGCCGGGCTTCCGCCTCAAGGAGACGCGCATCTCCGAGCAGCCGGTGTCTCCGCCGGGCTCGGGCTTCATCCTGCCGGAGGCGCGGCTGACGTTCAGCCCGTCCGGCGTGACGGTGGACTGTTCCTGCGGCGCGACGTTCTGCGTGCACCAGCTGGCGGCGGTGGACACCACGCTGCTCTGGCTGCGGCAGCGCTGGACGGAGGCCTTCGGCGAGACGCTGGAGGAGCTGGTGCGGCCCGCGTGGGCCCGGACGCTGCGCGCGCTGGAGCGGGCGGTGGAGGAGAGCCCGGGCGGCGGGGGCGTGGAGATCTCCTGGCGGCTGGATGTCATCGAAGGGTACGGCGTGGAGGTCGCGCCGTACGTGCACCGGCGCACGAAGAAGGGCCAGCGCTCCATGGGTGCGAAGCTCACCCGGCGCAAGCTGCTCCAGGAGTACGGCTCGCAGCTGGGCCCCGCGGACTCGCGCATCGCCGCGCTGCTCTCCGACAGCACCGCCCCCGCGTCGCGCGCGCTGCTGTTCGAGCTGATCAACCATCCGCGCCTGTCGCTGGAGGGCACGCAGGACATCCCCGTGCGCATCGAGCGCGCGAAGGTGGGCCTGGTCGCCGAGGACCGGGCCGGCACCGTGCTGGTGAACGCGGGCGTGGACGGCACCGTGCTGCCTCCGTCGCTGCTGGAGCGCGTACGCAAGGCGAAGCCGGAGGATGCCGTCTTCCTCTGGGACGAAGGCACGAGCGTGCTCACGGTGCTGGACGTGAGCCCGGAGGTGCGCGCGCTGGCCACGGTGCTCCAGCGGCACGGCAACGCGTTTCCTCCGGAGAGCCACGGGGCGCTGCTGGAGCAGCTGTCGAAGTTCTCCGTGCGCCTGCCGGTGGCCATGCCCCGCAGCGTGATGGGGGAATCCATCGCGCCGCAGCAGCTCCCGGTGCTCCGGCTGGAGGGACAGCCCGGGGGCGCGGTGCGGCTGGAGCTGCGGCTTCGCGCGCTGCCGGACGGCCCGGCGTACCTGCCGGGTGAGGGGCCTCGGGATGTGCACGTGCGGCGGGACACGCGGTCGTTCCACGCGGTGCGCGACTTCGGGCGCGAGCTGACGGCGGCCGCCGCGCTCCAGGCGCGGTTGCCCTTGCAGACCGCGGAGCCGCAGGAGCTGCCGTTCTGCTTCCTCTTCCACAGCGCGCAGGGCGGGCTGGCGGTGCTGGCCGCGTGCGCGGAGATGGAGCCCCGGCCGGAGCTGGAGTGGGTGGGCGCGTCCATGCGGCTGGTGCCCAAGCGCGGGGCAGGGGACCTGAAGGTCGTCCTGGAGCGCAAGCGCGAGTGGTTCGGCGTGCTGGGCGGTCTGTCCGTGGAGGGCGAGCGCGTGGAGCTGGCGCGGCTGTTGGACGCGGCCCGGCGCAAGGAGCGCTTCGTCCAGGTGGACGCGCGCACGTGGGTGGAGATCGAAGCGGCGCTGCGCGAGCAGCTGGAGAAGCTGGCGGACCACGCGTACCTGTCCAAGCACGGGCTGGAGGTGGGCCCGTCCGCGGCGGAGGCCCTGGCGGGGCTGGGCACCGCGGGCGCGCTCATCGACGCGGACGCGTCCTGGAAGACGCTCGTCGAGCGCATCTTCGCGGCGAAGGAGCTCAAGCCCCGGGTGCCCGCGACGCTCAAGACGGAGCTGCGCGACTACCAGCTGGAAGGCTTCCGCTGGCTCACGCGGCTGGCGTCGTGGAACGCGGGCGGGGTGCTGGCGGACGACATGGGCCTGGGCAAGACGGTGCAGGCCCTGGCCGTGCTGCTGGAGCGCGCGAAGCACGGGCCCGCGCTGGTGCTGGCGCCCACGTCCGTGGCCTTCAACTGGCGCGATGAGGCGAAGCGCTTCGCTCCGTCCCTCAAGGTGACGATCTTCTCCGACGCGGAGGACCGGGGCGGCACGCTGGAGCGGCTGGGGCCTCGCGACGTGCTGGTGCTCAGCTACGGCCTGCTGGTGCGCGACATCGAGCGGCTGGCCTCGATTCGCTTCGCCACCGTCGTCTTCGACGAGGCCCAGCAGCTGAAGAACGCGGCCACGCAGCGCTTCCGCGCGGCGCGGGCACTCCAGAGCGACTTCAGGTTCGCGCTGTCCGGCACGCCGCTGGAGAACCACCTGGGCGAGCTGTGGGCCCTCTTCGCCGTCGTCTTCCCGGGGCTTTTGGGCAGCCTGGAGGCGTTCCGCAACCGCTTCGCCGCGCCCATCGAGAAGCAGGTGGACCCCACGGCCGCGCCCGCGCTGGCCCGGGTGCTCCAGCCCTTCCTCCTGCGCCGCACCAAGGCCCAGGTGGAGGCGCAGCTGCCGCCGCGCACGGACGTGAAGGTGCCCGTGGTGCTGTCGCCACCGGAGTGGACGCTCTACGAGGACGCGCGCCTGGCGGCCCTGTCCGACCTGGAGACGCGCAAGTCGAAGATGAAGGACCAGGAGCGCCGCATCGAGGTGCTGGCGGCGCTGACGCGGCTGCGGCTGCTCGCGTCGCACCCGCGCCTGTACGACGAGGCGTCCAGGCTGGAGTCCTCCAAGCTGGAGCGCTTCCTGGAGCTCATCCAGGAGCTGCGCGAGGAGGGGCACCGTGCACTGGTGTTCAGCCAGTTCACCTCCCACCTGGCCCTGGTCCGCGAGGTGCTGGACGCGCAGGGCATCGCCTACGAGTACCTGGACGGCTCCACGCCCGCCGGGGCCCGTGCGGAGCGCGTGCGCGCCTTCCAGGAGGGGGACGCCCCCCTGTTCCTGATTTCACTCAAGGCGGGCGGCTTCGGCCTCAACCTGACGGCCGCCACCAGCGTCATCCACCTGGACCCCTGGTGGAACCCGGCCGTGGAGGACCAGGCCTCCGACCGCGCCCACCGCATCGGCCAGCAGCGCCCCGTCACGGTCTACCGGCTGGTGGCGCGCGGGACGATCGAGGAGCAGATGCTCTCGCTCCATGAGCAGAAGCGGGCCCTGGTGGCCGGCGTGCTGGAGGGCAAGGACGCCGCCGCCCGCCTGTCCACCCAGGAGCTGCTGGGGCTGCTCGCGCAGCGGCTGCCGGGCATCGACGGGATCGATTCAGACGCCACCAAGCACTGAACGCTCTTTCCGTGGTTTTTCGCGGGGCCGTTCGTGCGCCTGAACGGGCACTGAACAGACTTTTAGCCATTTCCGCCACGCGCTGACCTGAACGGCCGAACAGCCCTGGAATCCCGATCGGCCGTGCCTACATGAAGCAATGATCAGGTGGGCAGGGAGCGCAGTCCGCCGGAAGACAATTTTGCAATGCCTACATGCTCATGATTTCAGTGGGTGGCGCTTGACCCGGATGAAACATGTATCAAATAAATACATGTTTCATTTGAGTGTCTATCTTTGCAATCAATTGCATGTGTCTATTTGGGCAGCAGCTGGAAGAAGTGCCCGATGGGGCCGTTCCCGTGGCCCACGGCGAGCGGGTAGCGCAGGGCGGAGGTGACGTACTCCTTCGCCAGCCGCACGGCCTCCAGCGGCGGGGCGCCCAGCGCGAGCCTCGCGGCGATCGCGGCGGACAGCGTGCACCCGGTGCCGTGCGTGTTCGGCGTGTCCACGGGCGCCACGGACAGCGTCTCCATCCGCGTCCCGTCGAACCACACGTCCGTGCCGCGCAGCGCGCCCGGCATGCCGCCGCCCTTCACCAGCACCACGCGCGAGCCCAGTGCGTGGATGCGCCGGGCGGCCTCGCGCATGTCCTCCAGCGTTTCTATCTCCATGCCCGCGAGCAGCTTCGCCTCGTGGCGGTTGGGCGTGAGGATGGCGGCCAGGGGCAGCATGCGCGTGCGCAGCGCCTCCACCGCCTCGTTGTCGATGAGCTGCGATCCCGCGCGGGACACCATCACCGGGTCCACCACGATGGGGCCCAGCGACACGCGGGAGAGCTGATCCGCCACGGCGTCGATGAGCGCGCGCTGGGCCAGCATGCCCACCTTGACCGCGTCCACGCGCATGTCCGACACGACGGCGTCCACCTGCGCGGTGACGGACTCCGGGGGCAGCAGGTCCACGCGCGTGACACCCCGCGTGTTCTGCGCGGTGATGGCCGTCACGGCGCTGGTGCCGTGGACGCGGTGGAAGGAGAAGGTGCGGAGGTCGGCCTGGATGCCCGCGCCACCGCCGCTGTCCGAGCCGGCGATGGTGAGGGCGGTTGCGACAGGGAAGGGCTTCATGGGCGCGGCATCCTAGCCGCGCCCCGGCTCATGCGACCCTGGAACTAGAACTGGTTCTGCCGGGCCTGGTCGAAGTCCACGCGGTGCTTCAGGTAGAGCGTGTCCAGCATGTGGTTGCTGAGGGGGTTCAGGTTGCCGTCGGTGAAGCGGTGGACCACCGCGCCCTTGCCCGCGTCCTTCAGGAAGGCCAGCGGATCCACGTCGCCGCCCAGGCCGGTGAGCGTGGGCACCGGGTCCGCGTTGTTGACGTAGTGCACGTACTTGGGGCCGTCCGGGTACTTCGTGGACGCGGCGCCGAAGGTCTCCACCTGCAGGTGGCTCAGCTTCGCCTCCACCTGCGCGGGGGACAGGCCATCCTCCACGCGCAGCCGCTTCGCCACGTCGTTGAGCGCTCGCGCGGTGACGAGGCCACCCTGGCTGTAGCCCACCAGGTGCACGTCACGGCCGGCCTTCAGCTCCGAGTAGAGCGTGTCCGCCAGCGTGTCCACGGCGGGGTTCTTGCCCTTGTCCAGCTTGTCCGTCACGCACTGGGCCAGGTCCTTCACCAGCCCTTCCGTGGCGTTGTGGATGCCCACCACCTTCGCGCCGGAGCTGTCCGCCAGCGCCTGCATCTCCCCCAGCTGGCCCGCCGTCGGCGTCATGATGCCGTTGACGTAGAGGAGCGTCTTGTCCGGGTTCGGGTTGTTCTTCGGCGTGACGCCCGGCACGTCCCCCAGCTTCGTCGTGGACGGCAGCACCTTGCCGCCCGCGCCCACGAACATGCCGTCCTGCGCGCGGTCCGGCTTCGCGCCGCCAAAGAGGCTGGTGATCTCCTTCACCGTGGTGGCGTTGAAGACGTTCGCGCCCATCTCCACGAAGCGGGGGATGTCCTTGATGCCGCCCACCGCCGCGTCGATGAGGCCGCCCAGCAGGTTCTTCTGTTGCGCCGGCGACGGCTCGAACGAGGACTTCTGGAACGCGGGCTGGTGCGGCGCCGGCTTCTTCGCCAGCGGCTCCGTGGCCGCCTTCGGGGTGGAGGACGGCACGGCGAGGGAACGGGTGCGGTCAATCGTGCTCATGGAGACCTCCAGCCACCGGGGGAAGTGGGCTCGGGTAGGTTATCCGAACCCAGCCCGGGAAGTTGCGTCCCCTGGCGTCACGGCGTGGTGAGCACTTCCTTCGCGGCGGGCAGGCCGCGCGCGGTCTCGGTCTCGGGCTCGGGGGCCTCCACCGGTGCCTCGTTGACTTCCTTGTAGAACCTCCGACCGAAGATGACGCCCAGCACCAGCGACACCACCATGCCCACCGCGGACACGGCGGTCATCACCGTGCGGCCCTGCGCGAGGCCACTGCCGAACTGCGCGGTGAGGAAGGTGCCCGGGATGGTCCCCAGCACGACGCCCATGACAGAGGGCCAGAAGCGCGCGCCGCTCGCCGCGCCGGCGATCAGCATGATGTCCGTGGGGCACAACGGATTGAGGCAGGCCAGGAACGTGAACTGGAAGTCGTGCCGGCGCGCCGCCTTGGAGATGGCGGAGTACTTGCTGCCGCACAGCCGCTGCATGGGCCGCGTGCCCAGCTTGCGAGCAACAAAGAAGAGCAGGGTGGCGGACAGGAAGCTGCCCGTTAGTGAATAGAGGGTCGCGGCAAGGGTTCCGAACATCATCCCGCCCACCGCGGTGATCACCTGACCGGGCAACAGCGTCAGGGGCCGCACGGCCAGGAAGGCCACGTACGCCAGGGGGGCGTAGTCACCCAGGGGGAGCAACAGCTCCCGGATGGTCCGCTGATCGATGAAGTCCGGCCCCAACAGCCGGAGCATCACCAGCCCGCCAATGGAGACGACCATGGGCGCGAGGATCCGCAACCAGGTCTTCAGTCCGCTGCTGCTCGCCAAGGAAACCTCCCCCATCGCCCGCGAAGCCCATGTGTCAGGCGTTGCGCACAAGGTGGGAACCGAGCAGGGAATCGGCAACGAGGGCTGAATTGTTGTGAACAACGAGAGCGTCCTGCCGGGCAATCACCCGTCCCGTCCGGATGCCCAGCAGGCCCGACAAGCGCGCGAAATCCTTGGGGATTATGCATGCAATGTCTGGAGAGAACGGCTGGCGGTGTACGGAGCTTGCTTGCATCGGGGCGCTTCCGTCCCAAGGTTTCAGGCAAGGGACAACAAGGCGCGGACGGGGTCGGGCAGTCACGAGAGGAGACACGGACATGACGGACAAGGACAACAAGGGCAGCATGACGGTGGCTGAGGCCGGGCGTAAGGGCGGCGAGACGGTCCGCAACGAGCGCGGTCGCGAGTTCTACGAGACCATCGGCCGCAAGGGCGGCGCCACGGTGAAGGCCGAGCGCGGTCGCTCCTTCTACGAGGAGATCGGCCGCAAGGGTGGCGAGACCGTGAAGGCCGAGCGCGGCGCCAAGTTCTACGAGGAGATCGGCAAGAAGGGCGGCGATCGCGTCAAGGCCACCCGCGGTCCGAACTTCTATGAGGAGATCGGGCGCAAGGGCGGGCAGAAGGTCAAGAAGCTGATTGAAGAGGGCAAGCGCGCCGCCCGCGCCGCCATGGAGGGCCAGGCGGGGAATGCCCCTGCGTCTTCCGAGGCGCCCGCCGCTCCGGCCAAGGCTCCGGAAGAGCCCGCGCAGCCGGGTGGCAACGAGTAACGGGGGACAGGAAGCGCGGCTTTCCGGTATGACGGCCGCGTGTACCTGGTCATCACGTTCCTCGAACAGGTGGAGGCGACCGAGCGGGCGATCCGCCGGCTCCGGGAGTTCGGCATCCCGGAACCGCTGGTCATCCGCGCACGGAGCGCCGCCGCGGCACTGTCCGCGGAGGTGCCGGTGTTCGCCGGTCTGCGCAGCCTCGCGCTGGGCGCGGATGAAGACCGCGTCGTGCTGGTGAGCGTGCTGCCCGCCCTCCCTCAGGAGGAGATGGACCGCATCCTCCAGCGCGTGCAGCTGGAGATGGACGCGGACGACCCGCCCATGGGGCGCCTGGTGGCCCTGCCCGTCATGGCGGCGCCCACGCACCGGCGTTGATGACGCCCGGGGGCGCGTGGGTGTAAGCACGTCGCGTGCAAGCGCTGCTCGTCTTCCTCATCGTCGCGGCGTTGTCGCTGCTCGCGTCCAGCCGGTCGCTCCTGGATCCGGGCCGGTTCCCGGCGCTGGCGCAGCTGGCGGCCAGCGGCTTGCTGTTCCTCATCTTCGGCGCCCTGCTGGGGCCGTCCCTCCTGGGCGTGCTCACCGCGCGCAACCTGGAATCGCTCCGCCCGCTGGTGGCGCTGGGGCTGGGCACGGGGGGCGTGCTGCTGGGGCTCAACCTGGAGCCGCGCCTGTTGCGGCTGCTGCCCCGGCCCGTCTACGCGGCGGCGGTCGCGCACGCGGGCACGGCGTTCCTCTTCGTCGCGCTGCCCCTGTCCGTCCCGCTGCTGTTGTCCATGGGCCTGAGGCCCCTGGTGGCGGTGGGCGCGGCGGCGCTCCTGGGCGCGGCGGCGAGCCTGTCCTCCGGCCACTTCGCGGTGCTGGGCTACCGCAACGGCCGGCTGGAGCGCGCGCGCGGCCTGGGCGTGGCGCTGCTCACGATGATGGACGACGCGGTGGGCCTGGGCGTGCTCGCGCTGGGCCTGGTGCTGGGGGCCACGGGCAACGCGGCGGAGGGGCTGGGCCTGGTGTCGCTGGCGCTCTTGCTGGGCGTGGCGTGCGGCGCGCTGCTGGCGTTCCTCACGTATTCGCTCAAGGACCTGGCGGAGCAGACCACGGTGACGCTGGGCATGGTGGCGCTGGTGGGCGGCGCGGCGGCGTACCTGCGGCTGTCGTCCCTGCTGGCGGGCGTGGCGTGCGGCGCGACGCTGGCGCTCATGGGCGGGCGCACCGCGGAGCGGGTGTCCCGGGCGCTGTCGCGCGTGGAGCGGCCCACGTACCTCCTGCTGGTGTTCATGGTGGGCTGCCACATCCACGCGCGCGACGTGTCCGCGTGGGCGCTCTTGCCCGCGTACGTGGGGCTGCGCTTCCTGGGCAAGGTGCTGGGCGGACGGTTCGCGCAGCGGCTCACTGCGGGCGTGTTGGACCTGCCGCCGCGCTTTGGCTACGCGCTCATCTCCCAGGGCGGGCTCGCGCTGTGCCTCGTCGCTGAATACGTGATGCTGGTGCCGGGCTCGCTGTCGCAGCGGGTGCTGGACGTGGTGGCGGTGGGCGCGGTCGTCAACGAGATGCTCGCGCACGGGGCCTTCCGGCACGTGCTGGCCGCGGAGCCCCGGGGCCCGGCCGCGCCCCAGACGCCCTCCGCCGGTGACGCGGGGGTGGCGGCATGAAGGGGTCCATCTTCCGGCTGCTCCTGCTCATGGCGCTGCTGGCGGCCATCACCCAGGCCCAGGCGGTGCGCGCGGACGCCGGCACGCCGGTGCTGCTGGCGGCGGGCGCGCTCCTGTTGTGCGGCCTGTTCGCCGGCAAGGTGGCCAAGGGGATGGGCCTGCCTCGCCTCACCGGCTACCTCCTGGTGGGCGTGGCGGTGGGGCCGTACGCGCTGGGCTTCATCCCCAACGCGGGCGTGAAGGGGCTGGAGCTGGTGAAGGGGCTGGCGGTGAGCCTCATCGCGCTGGTCGCGGGCACGGAGCTGCACCTGGGGCTCATCCGCCGGGTGGGCGCGCGCGTGGCGCTGCTCTGCGCGGCGGTGTGCGGGGTGACGTTCGCGGTGTGCTTCGGGGCGACGTTCGCGCTCAAGCCCGTGCTGCCGTTCCTCACCCCCATGACGGTGCCGCAGGCCCTGGCGGTGAGCGCGCTGTTGTCCACGGTGGTGGTGTCGTTCTCCCCCACGGTGACCATCGCCATCGTGCAGGAGACGTCCGCGCGCGGGCCCTTCACGGAGTTCCTGATGGCGCTGGTCATCATCGGGGACCTGTTCGTGATGGTGGCCTTCGGCCTGGCGGCGGGCATCACCCGCGCGACGTTCGGCGACGGCCTGGACCTGCCCGCGCTGGTGGGCGGGGTGGGGT
>NZ_RAWL01000207.1:0-14872 GCF_003668885.1 Corallococcus sp. AB049A
CCGCCATGCCCCCCGTCCCCCTGTGTCCCTGCTCCTCCGGCCAGCGCTACAAGCAGTGCTGCGCCCCCTTCCACAAAGGCGAGGCGGAAGCCCCGGACGCCGAGCGCCTCATGCGCAGCCGCTACAGCGCCTTCGCCCTGCGCGACGCCACCTACCTGTGGAAGACGCTCCACCCCGGCCACCCGATGCGGGCCCGTCCAGAAGCGGACGTCGTGCGCGAGCTGCGCGCCTTCGCCCAGGCCCACCAGTACCCGGGGCTGGTGGTGATGGGCCACCAGCCCCCGGACGCGACGGGGCTCGCCCGCGTCCTCTTCTTCGCCAGGGTGTTCGAGAAGGGGAAGGACCAGTCCTTCGTGGAGCGCTCGGACTTCCGCCACGACGGCACCGGCTGGCGCTACCTGGACGGCGTCCTCAAGCTGCCGCGCGAGCTGAAGGTCCCCCCGGAGTCCCTCACGCTCGCCACCTTCCCGGAGGACTGAAAAGCGCGCGGGCGAAAATCCCCCGTCAGGATTTTCGCGGCGCTTTCGTCCCTGGGAGTGCTGCCCGGCCGGAGAGGCCCTACACGCTCTGGTAAGGCTCCCCTCACAGGGAGCTCACGGTTCGAATCCGTCCTGGCCTATCACGCCACCCAATCGTGGCTTCTCCACTCGGGCAGCACCCCTTTTCCTCTCACCTCACCCTCGCCCCCGAGCGTCCTTGTCGAGCGACGAGAGGTCCCGGTCATCGCCGTCACCGCCCGGCGCGCCATCCGCGCCCAGTGACACGATGGCCGGCACGCCCCGGCTCAGCGTGTACACGTAGTCATTGCCCCACGGGTCGCGCGGCAGCTCGTTGAGGACGCCCTCCTCCACCAGCGGACGCAGCCCCGCGGAGGTGTCCGGCAGCTTCCCCTTCTTCATCGCGTACATCTGGAGCGCCTGCCCCAGCGAGTGGAAGTCCAGCCCCACGCGCTGCTGCTTCGCCTGGCCGAACTGGCCCATCACCGACACGCCCACGGCGGCGGCGATGAGCCCCAGGATGGTGATGACGACCATGATTTCAATCAGCGTCATGCCGCGCTGACGTCGCTGTTTCCTGTTCATGTCTGTCCTTCTGGAACGGAAGGCCTCTCTGCCTTCCGGCATGACTGCGATTGCAACCCGTGGGCCTGCCTCACTCCGCCAGCAGGCTGAGAGAGGACAGGTCCGCGTCCGGGCCCTCGCCGTCCGGAATGCCATCACGGCCGTAGGACAGGATGACCGGCGAGCCCGCCTCCACGCGGTACTTGTAGTCATGGCCCCAGGGGTCCACGGGGAGGGCTTCCAGCAAGCCCTCCTCCACGAGCACGGAGAGCCCGGCCGAAGGTGGCAGCGCGTGGCCCGTGCGCTCCTCGTAATGGGTCAGCGCCAGCAGGATGTGCCGCATGTTCCGCGCCACGCCCCGCTGCCGCTCTCCTCGCTCCATGTTCAGCATGAACGCCACCATCACGCCGTAGCCCAGGAGGACCAGCGTCGCGAGGGCCGCCACCACCCCCTGGGGCTTGAGCCGGGGAAGAAAGCCCATGTCTGTCTTTCTGGCGGAAACGTCAACCAAGACGCGTCACCCTGTCGTGTCACTCCGCGCACCGCGCGCGAAAGAGGAGGCCCGAGGCCTCACCGCGTCCCCCTGTGCAATCTCCGCACCTTCGGGCTCACGTCAGGACCGCGCCGCGCGGCTCACGTCCCCGGGCTCGCCCTGCCACGGCGTCCGCGCGCCCGGCCTCGGAGGATGAGCCCGAGCGCCAGAAGCGGCAGCAGTGCGCCAGGGGATGCCCCACCAGCCGGACTCAAGGTACATCCGGAAGATTCCGAGAGCGGGCTGGAGGGAACAGGCGAGGTCGGATCAAGGGGGATCGAGACGCCGGGATCCTGCCCCCCTGCGTCCGCCCCGATGGAGCCCGCGTCTGGAGCCGTGCCCGCGTCCGGAATGCCCCCGTCCACGGCGCCTCCCCCCGCGATGGTGAAGCGGGACTCGACAGAGGTGGAGGTGCCACCGCCGTTGTACGCGACGACGAGCCAGGTATAGGCCCCCGGCGGCAGCTCATTGCTCGCGGACAGGGCGAAGAAGGTCTGCGTCGTCTTGAAGGTTCGGACGTTCACGCCGCCCTGGCGGATGAGCAGGCCATACTCCGGCGACACCCCATCGGGGTCCGTGGGCGCTTCCCACTCGAAGTAGACGAGCCCACTCGAAAGGACCGCACCCTCCCACGGGAAGACGAGGAAGGGCACGTCGGAGGTTTGCTTCAAGGCCAACTGCATGACGGCCTGTGATGCAGCGGCGGATGCCAGAGGGGCAGCGGCGGCAGGAAGCGCGAACCCGGCCAGCAAGACGAGCGTTCCGAGAGCGCACCGCATCGGTGCAGGGGGGAGAATGGGCATTGTTCCCTGGCTTGGGGGAGGTGGGTAGAGCCCGGAGACGTGCGAACCCTGGCGATATTCATTGCCGCGCTGCTCACGTTCCTGGACTCGCGCTGAGACGGTCACAGCGGTCCCCAGTCGTACATGTTGGCGGGCTCCGCCACGAGCACCAGCCCCACGAAGCGGCCCTTGCGCACGTCGATGCGCGCCCACAGCGTCTGCCTGCAACGCGGACAGTCCCCCAGGCCGTAGGCCCAGAAGCTCCGCCCCTCCAGCCCCGCGTCAGGCCCCACCTCGCGACGCCGGTGCTGGGGCTCGCGGTCGAAGACGTCGTCGCCCTCCTGGAACCGCTCCCACTGCAGCAGCCCGATGTAGCCCTGGAACGAAAGCGCCTCCGCGGCACCGCACGACGGGCACTTCACCGGCCAGATGAACTCGTTGTACCTGCCCATCGCGCTCAGGCGTCCTCTACCGTGTGAGACACCACCCAGAGCGGCCGGTCCCCGCACTGCACCAGCAGCTCGTCCCCCTGCCGCGCCAACAGCGTGCCCGGCCGCGCGTGCGGGTCCTCGCCCCGCCACGCCCGGGTGCACTGCACGCGGACCCAGCGGCCCTCGAGCCGGGCCCTCGCGTCGCCTCGCCCCTCGCGCCATCCGGCGAAGCGGCACGCGCGCACCTTCAGGTGCACGGCCCGCGCGTCGTCGCGCCAATCCACGTTTCGGTACGAGGCTTCGAAGAAGGGCGCGAAGGTGGCGTCTTCTTCCGCCTGCCGCTCGCCCACGTCTCCGCGCGCCACGCGCTCCACCACCCCGGGCAGCAGCCGGCGCGACGCGAGCATCAGCTTCTCGAAGACGACCTCCTCCGGATCCTCGTCCTGGATGGCGAACAGCCCCTGCGCCAGCACGGGCCCGGTGTCGAAGCTCGCGTCCATCCGGTGGAAGGTGAGCCCCAGCTCGCGAGCATCCTCCCGCAGCGCCCAGCCCAGCGGACACGGCCCCCGGTAGCGAGGCAGCAACGACGGGTGCACGTTCACCGCCCCCAGCGGTGGCAGCGCCAGCACCTCCGGCGGCAGCCTCCAGGGGAAGAAGAAGCACAGGACGAAGTCCGGCCGCAGCTCCGTCAGCCGGGGCATCAGGTGGGCGCGCTCGCTCACCAGCAGCACGTCCACCGACGGCGGCGCGGCTTCAAAGAGCCGCCCCAGCTCCGCCCACCCCTCCCTGTCCAGCGGGCGCAGGCCCCGGACGCCCGCGGGCACCACCAGGGCCACCACGTCATGCCCCTGGGCCCTCAGCGCCAACGTGAAGTCGTGCGCCACGGCGGGGGCCACGGTGAGCAGCACGATGCGCCAGCCAGACGCGGCACCCGGAGTCGGCATGCCGGTGTCCTAACAATTCACCCACCGTGCGCGCCCGGCCGTGGAAATGAAAACGCGCTCGCCCCGGGAGGGGACGAGCGCGTGGGTACGACGGAGTGTTACCGGTGCGTCAGACCGCCTTCAGGCGGGGCGTGCGCGCCTTGGGGGCGGGGGCCGCGACGGCCTCACGCAGCGCGTCCTTCTTGTCCGTGCGCTCCCAGGTGAACTCCTTCTCCGCGCGGCCGAAGTGACCGTACGCGGCGGTCTTCTGGTAGATGGGCCGCAGCAGGTCCAGGTGCTCCGTGATTTCGCGCGGGCGCAGGCCGAACACCTGGCGCACGGCGCGGGCGATCTGCTCTTCCGGCACGGTGGACGTACCGAAGGTCTCCACCATCACGCTGACAGGCTCCGCCACGCCGATGGCGTAGGACACCTGCACCTCGCAACGGCTGGCCAGGCCCGCCGCCACGACGTTCTTCGCGATGTAGCGGCCCATGTACGCGGCCGAGCGGTCCACCTTGGACGGGTCCTTGCCGCTGAACGCGCCGCCGCCGTGACGGCCCATGCCGCCGTAGGTGTCGACGATGATCTTGCGGCCCGTGAGGCCCGAGTCGCCCATGGGGCCGCCGATGACGAAGCGGCCCGTGGGATTGATGAAGAACTTGGTCTTGTTGTCGATGAGCTTCTTCGGCAGGACCTTCAGGATGACGTCCTCGCGGATGGCCTCCTGGATCTTCTTGTTGGAGACGTCATCCGAGTGCTGCGTGGACAGCACCACCGCGTCGATGCGCAGCGGCTTGCCGTCCTTGTACTCCACCGTGACCTGGCTCTTGCCGTCCGGGCGGATCCACGGGTGGTTCTTGCGGCGCACCTCCGCCAGGCGGCGGGTCAGCGCGTGCGCGTAGTGGATGGGCGCGGGCATCAGCTCCGGCGTCTCGTCGCACGCGAAGCCGAACATCATGCCCTGGTCGCCGGCGCCCTGGTCCTTCTTGTTGTCCACGCCGCGCGCGATGTCCTGGCTCTGGCCCTCGATGGCCACCATGACGCCGCAGGTGTTGCCGTCGTAGCCCATGGAGCTATCGGTGTAGCCGATGCGCGTGATGGTGGAGCGGACGATCTTCGGGATGTCCACGTAGGTGTTCGTCGTCACCTCGCCCGCGACAATGGCGAGGCCCGTCTTGACGAGCGTCTCCACGGCGACGCGCGCCTGCGGATCCTTGGCGATGATGGCATCGAGCACACCGTCGGAGATCTGGTCGGCGATCTTGTCCGGGTGGCCCTCGGTGACGGATTCAGACGTGAACAGGAAGTCGGTAGGCATGTCTTCTCGGGCTTCGCGCTAATTCGGTGACGCAGCGCAGGGGGCGGACACTAAACGTGGGGTCCCAGCAGAGTCAAACCTGCCGATACACGGGTTTATTCGGTGCCAGCGCCCTTCAACCAGGCGGACCCGACGCCGCGGGTGTGCCCGCCCGCCGGATGAATTTCATGGTTCGCGCGGCGTTCTCAGGGCTACAGGACCCGCGCCCTTCTTCTGGAGGTCACCGACCCATATGAACGTGAACGCCCGCATCCGCACCCTTCCCTTCCTGGTTGCCCTCACCTTCGCAGTGCCCGCGCTCGCCGCGCCCAAGGCGTCCGAAGCCATCACCAAGCCCGTGAAGACCGTGGTGCAGTCCGTGCGCTACGAGAAGGACACCAAGGCCCTGGAGAACCTGGGCAGCGACCAGCAGGGCCTCTTCCTGCTGGGCGAAGAGTGGACCAAGGCCACGGACGCGCAGCGCAAGGAGTTCACGCAGCTCTTCCAGAGCCTCTTCGCGAAGATCGCCTTCCCCAAGGTGCGCGAGAACTTCAAGAACCTGGACTCCATCACCTACGACGAGCCGCAGGTGACGGGCGACAAGGCGCTCGTGGGCTCCACCATCTTCATCAACCACCCGCTGAAGAAGCAGGAGATGAAGCTCAAGTACTCCGTGGAGAAGGTGGGCAGCAGCTGGAAGGTCGTGGACGTGTCCGTGCTGGGCGACTCCATGCTCACCGGCATCCGCGACGACCAGGTCCGCCCGCTCTTCAAGGAGGGCGGCTGGGACGCGCTGCTCGGCGCCATGCGCCAGAAGAACAACGAGCTGGCTTCGGTGAAGGTGAAGTAATCCAGCCTGCCTCCCGCCAGGGCAGCCGGGCATCCCGGCCCTCGCCACACCTCCGGGTTCCGGGGGAGGCGCGGGCCGGGTAGGCTTGGGCGTTCCTCCTCCCCCGGAGCGCCTGGCGAATGAGTGTTTCGACCCCCGCCCCGCGGCTGCTGCTCCGGGGGGCTCCGTCCGACCGAGAGATGGACGCGTTCTGCGTCCAGTACGCCCCCCGCGCTCCGGGGCACCCCGCGGTCCGCGACCTGCTCCGGCTGTTGTCGGAGGTCCCCCAGGACGGCCTGGAGCCGCGCCTGGCGTGGGTGGAGCGGTGGATCCACTGGATGCGCGACCGCATCCCCGCCCACGGCCTCACGGAGGTGGACGACTCCGCGCTGTCCCCCGCGAACTCCCGGCTGTCCCTGCTGGTGCGCGTGCTGGAGGGCGAGAGCGCCCTGCGCGCGTCCGTCACCCGGCTGGTGGCGGGCGTGTTCGCGAGCAGCCGGGGCCTGAAGCTCTTCGCCCAGGTGGGGCTCTCCGCGGGCAACGGCTTCTTTTCCGAGCTGACGGACCGCCTGGTGCGCGGCGTGCTGCCCGCGCCGCCGGAGCCGGGCAAGTTGTCGGAGCTGCTCCTGCTCCTGTTCCCGGTGCCTGGGGACGCGAAGTGGCTGGGCGCGCTGTCCCCCCTGCTGCTGGCGCGGCTGACGGCGCTGGTGGGCGAGCCGCCCCCACCGGAGCCCACCCCGTCCTCGCGGGTGCGCGGGGACCTGATGGACGCGCTGCTGCTGTTGGGCGTGCAGGTGGCGGGGCTGGGGCTGGCGGAGGACGTGCGCGACCGCACGCCGGAGCTGTCCTTCCGCGCGTCACCCTTCCTGCGGCTGCGGCTGGTGTGTGACGCGGTGCTGGCGCGCGACGGGGCCCAGGAGGCGCTGGCGGAGCTGGCCCGCGTGGTGGAGGACTGCCGCGGCGTGGTGCGCTCCGTCACCCGGCACCTGGAGGAGTCCGGCGTCAGCGTGGACCTGGTGTACCGGCTGGAGCGCATCCGGCGCGGCCTGGACCGGATGGAGGCCATCGCCAGGGTGCTGGCCGCGCCGCGCGGTGAGCCCCGCTGGCGCGAGGTGCTGGCGCTCCTGTCGGACCTGCTGGAGCACGCGCACGCGGACCGCTCCGTGCGCGCGCTGGTGCGGCGCAACGCCCGGCTGCTGGCGCGCAAGGTCATCGAGCGCACCGGCAACACGGGCGAGCACTACATCACCTCCACGACGGCCGAGTTCCACCACATGGTGCACTCGGCGGCGGGCGGCGGACTGGTGGCCGCGTTCGCCGTCGCGCTGAAGTTCCTGCTCACCGGCCTGCCGCTGGCCCCCTTCTTCGCGGGCCTCTTCGTCGCGCTCAACTACGCCGGCGGCTTCGTGCTGATGCAGCTGCTGGGCTTCACGCTGGCCACGAAGCAGCCGTCCATGACGGCCTCCACGCTGGCGGCCGCGGTGGGCGAGGACGCGGGCCCGGACGGAGGCGCCCGGCGCATGGAGCGCCTGGAGGCGCTGGTGCCGCGCATCACCCGCTCGCAGCTGGCGGCCATCCTGGGCAACCTGGGCTGCGTGCTGCCCGTCGCGGTGGCGCTGGCGCTGGGCCTCCAGTTCCTCACGGGCCACGCCTGGCTGACCGAACAGCAGGCCCGGCACGTGGTGGAGACGCTGCACCCCTGGAAGAGCGCGACGTTGTTCTACGCCACGCTGACCGGCGTGATGCTCTGGGCCTCCAGCGTGGCCGCCGGCTGGTTCGAGAACTTCATCGTCTACCGCCGCCTGCCGGAGGCGCTGGCCCACCACCGCGTGCTGCGCGCCGTCTTCGGCGTGACGGGCGCGCGCAGGGTGGCGGACGCGCTGATGCACCACGCCGCGGGCGTGGCCGGCGGTGTCTGCCTGGGCCTGCTCCTGGCGGTGATGCCGGGCGTGGGCGGCTTCTTCGGCGTCCCGCTGGACGTGCGCCACGTCACCTTCTCGTTCGGCGCGCTGGCCTTCGCCGGGTGCGCGCTGGGCCCCTCCGCCGTGACGGAGCCGGGCTTCCTGGCGGCCGCCGTGGGCGTCCTCTTCGTGGGCGTCGTCAACTTCGGCGCGTCCTTCGCGCTGGCCCTGGGCGTGGCCCTGCGCGCCCGCGACGTGCCCCTCTTCGAAGGCGTGCGCTTCCTGGGCGCGGTGTTCCTGCGCTTCCTGCGAAACCCGCTCCCCTTCCTCCTGCCGCCCCGTGACGCGCCCGCCACGGGTGGGACCGAGGCGCGGGCCGTCCCCCTGGCCGGGCCTCCAGGGCACTGACAGGCGTCCGGGCTTTGCTTCCGGGCGGGGACGTTCGGCGATAGGGTCCCGCGCCCATGAGCGGCAATCCCTCGTCCCATCCTCCGCCCCGCCTCGCCCTTGCCTACGCAGAGATGCTGGTCCGGCGCCCCGGCACCGTCATGACAGTGCTGCTGCTGCTGCTCGGCCTGGCCGTGTGGGGCACGTCGAAGCTGACCATCAACTCCAACCAGCTGGACCTCATCTCCCAGGACCTGCAGGAGGTGAAGGACGTCAAGCGCGTCATCGACATGGTGGGCGGCAGCGGCTTCTTCATGCTCACCTTCCGCGGTGACGACGAGGCCACGCTCAAGAAGGTCGCGGACGACGTGGCCGTGATGGTGGGCAAGGACAAGGAGAACGCCCGCTCCGTCACGTACAAGATCCCCGTCGAGTTCGTGCAGAACAACATGGTCCTGTTCGTGAAGACGGAGGACCTGGCCGAGGGCAAGCGCCGCATCATGGCGTTCCTCAAGGATCAGATCCGCCGCGCGAACCCCTTCTACATTGAAATCAAGAAGACGGAGCCGGTGAAGCTGGACCTGCAGGACCTGGTCGACAAGTACTCCAGCGTTGGCAACAAGAGCATCGCGGACGACTACTACATCTCCCAGGACCGCAAGCTGCTGCTGCTCCTCATCAAGCCGATGTGGGACACCAACGAGATCGGCAAGACGAAGCAGTACGTGGACAAGCTGCGCGGGGACCTGGAGCAGTACTCCAAGGGCAACGCCTCGGGCGTGCAGCTGGTGGAGGACTACTACAAGATGGGCGACAAGAAGACGGTCGCCTACGGCTTCACGGGTTCCTACAAGACGGCGGTGGACGACTCGTACGCCATCGAGGACTCGCTCCAGCCGGTCACCATCATCGCGCTGGTCGCCATCTTCGCCATCACCATCGCGTTCTTCCGCAAGTGGGCGCCCACGCTCATCGTGGTGAGCGGCACGGTGGCGGGCACGCTGTACACGCTGGGCTTCACCTACGCGACGCTGGGTGAGCTCAACATGATCACCTCCATCCTGGGCGGCATCCTGATGGGGTTCGGCATCGACTACGGCATCCACTTCATCTTCCGCACGCGCCTGGAACTGGGCGCGGGCAAGCCCTACGACGTGGCCATCCGCGACGCGGTCATCAACGCGGGCCGCCCGGCGCTGGTGTCCGCGGTGGTGGTGGCCGGTTCGTTCTACGTGCTGATGGTGAGCGAGTTCAAAGGCTTCTCCCAGTTCGGCTTCCTGGCCGGCACGGGCACGCTGATGCTGGGCTTCACGCTGTTCTCCTGGTGCCCGGCGCTGCTGGCGCTGGCCGGCCGCAAGAACCCGGAGCTGCCGCAGAAGCTCATTGGCGTGATGAAGCCGCCGCCCGCCGTCAGCGCCACCGGCAAGGAGCTGCGCATCCCGCGCCCCGGCCTGGTGCTGGCGGTGGGCTGCGTGATTGTCGCGGTGGTGTGCGGCGCGGCCATCCCGTGGAAGAGCGGCGAGCCCCCGGCGGACGCGGGCTTCTTCGCGCGGCTGCCGTACGGCGTGCGCTTCAACTACAACACCCGCGCGCTGATGCCGGCGAACCAGCCGTCCGTGGTGCTGCAGGATGAAATCAACGCGCGCTTCAAGATCGCCAGCGACCCGCTCGCCGTCTACACCAAGGACCTGGCGGAGACGGAGGCCCTCTACAAGGAGCTGACGGCGGACCCGAAGAAGCGCCCCGCCATCTCCCAGGTGATGAGCCTCTTCACCTTCGTGCCGCCGGAGGGCATCTCCCAGGCGAACGCGAAGATCCTGGAGGAGTGGCAGGAGGAGCTGAAGGAGATCGACGTGAAGGCGCTGCCGCCGGAGACGCAGGAGAAGGCGGCCCTGTTCTTCAAGATGCTGGAGGCGCGCCCCTTCGACGTGCACAACGTGCCGGAGATCTACGCCTCGCAGTTCCGCCACCTGCCCACCACCAGCCCGGAGAACCACGGCTACCTCACGTTCATCTACCCGAGCGTGGACCTGTGGGACGGCAAGCAGATGCTCCAGTTCGCGGACCAGACGTCCTCCATCAAGGCCATGGTGACGCCGGGCAAGTTCACGCAGGGCGGCCCCACGGGCGCGCCTGTGGAGAAGGAGTTCCGCGCCGCGGGCGCCACGCAGCTGTACGCGTCGCTGGCGCGCATGGTGCTCAAGGACGCGAAGCTCACGGTCATCCTCACCGCGCTGTGGATTCTGGTGATGCACTTCGCGGACTTCCGCAACGCGAAGCTGGCGCTGGCGTCCGTGATTCCGCTGACGGTGGGCCTGGCGATGATGATGGGCTTCATGGCGCTGTTCGACCTGCGCCTGAACTTCATGAACATCATCATCCTGCCCATCCTGCTGGGCTTCGGCGTGAGCCACGGCCTGTACCTCTTGCACCGCTTCCTGGAGGGCACGTCCCCGCTGGTGGCGCTGCGCAGCGTGGGCGCGGCGGTGGCGTCCTCCACGCTCACGGCGGTGGCGGGCTTCGCGGCGCTGCTGGTGGCCAGCCACAACGGCCTGCGCTCCATGGGCCTGGTCGCCTGCATCGGCCTCATCACCACGCTGCTGGTGTCCTTCACGGTGCTGGCGGCGGTGATGCAGCTGATGCACGACAAGCGGCAGAAGGACGCGGGACGTTCGCCGGAGGGCGGTTCCGCCTCCGGCGGTGACACGTCCTCCACACGCGCCGCCTGACAGCGCGGAGGAAGCGCTTAATATCCCGCGCCGGACCTCACGGCCCCGCCTTCCCCCAAGGGAAGCGCGGGGCCGTTCTTTTCTTCGGGAGCTTCAAGCCATGGGGACGTTCAAGCGGGTGGGTGCGGTGCTGGGCCTGATGGTGCTCACGGGCTGCGCGAGCACGGTGAAGAGCCAGCGGCTGCGCCCGGACTACGCGACGGTGGACCGGCAGCAGGTGAAGCGGCTGGCGGTGGTGACGCAGCCCTTCCCGCAGGGGCAGCAGTACATTGGCGACCTGTGGAGCCTCATCGCGCGGCAGTGGCTCAACCAGAACCGGGACTACCTGGTGAAGGCCAACACGTCGCTCCCGGAGCGCCCCACGGACGCCACCTTCAAGGACCAGTGCGTGGAGGGCATCGAGGGCGTGCTCTGGCTGGACCCGGCGGTGAAGCGCGTGGGTGACGGCGCGGAGGTGGCGGTGCGCGCGCAGCTCATCCGCTGCCGCGACGGTGAGGAGGTCTGGGCCGCGGAGGCCGGCGGCAGCTGGGACTCCGAGGACAAGAAGTACGTGGAGCGCAAGGAGCAGTACGTGACGGAGCTGGGCCAGGTGGTGGAGCCCTACGTGGTGCCGTCCTACAAGCTGCTGGTGGCCACGCTGGACACGTTGCCCAATCCCGAACTGAACGACGCGGACAAGGACGAGAAGATCGACCTGGGCGAGTAGCGTCCCGCCCCGGTGGAACCCCAAGTCCTCATCGGAAGGCTGGCGTTGGCCACGCTGCTGGGCGGCGTGCTGGGCGTGGAGCGTGAGGCGCGCAACCAGGCCGCCGGGCTGCGCACGCACACGCTGGTGGCGCTGGGGGCGTGCTGCTTCACGCTCTCCAGCGTGTCCATGGAGGAGCTGCTCCGGGCGCAGGCGAACCCCAGCGGCACGCAGGTGGACGTCAGCCGCATCGCCAGCCAGATTGTCGTGGGCATCGGCTTCCTGGGCGCGGGCGTCATCCTGCGCCACGGGCACTCGGTGCGAGGCCTCACCACGGCGGCGAACCTCTGGCTGACGGCGGCGGCGGGCCTGGCCTGCGGGCTGGGCCTCTACGTGCTGGCCAGCGTCACCGTGGCCCTGGCCCTGCTGTCGCTGGTGGTGCTGCGCCCCCTCTCCCGGCTGCTGTCACCCGAGGACGGGAGGCACGCCGGGACCCCGGGCCGCGAAAACACCGAGGACGGGCCCCCCACCGGTGATGGAGAGTCCCGTCCCGAGTGATGCGTGAGCGTGAGGACGCCCGCTACTCCATCATGGGCACCAGCGCGCCCGTCAGGTCGTGCGTGTAGGCCACCGGCCGGTGCGGCGTGTCCGGGTGGCAGTGGTCGTCCTCCAGCTCCAGCGCGCCCTCCGCCAGCATGGCGCCCGGGAGGCTGGCCAGGTCCCGGCGCAGGTAGACGTCATCCCCGTCCAGGTCCTCGACGTCGGAGAAGCGCACCGGGTATTCCCGCTCGAAGATGCGCCCCTTGCCAATGGTGAAGCCGCGCGGGTCCACCGCGACGATGCCGCCGAGCGCTTCGCCGTCCCGGTCCCGCACCGTCATGCCCCGCTGAATGTCTGTTGGCTTGAACACGCTGCTGCCTCCTGCCTCCGTGTCCGGCCAAACTGTGCATTCCGCCTGGAAACGGCGACCCCTCTGCTCGCATTCTCTCAGGGAGAGAGGGGCCTACACCGGCTCTGATTCCGGATCATGCACCGGTGACAGCAGCGAGCCCTCCTGGCCTCCGCTGAAGCGCCGGTCCATCTCCGTGCGCACGAAGCGCTCAATCTCCTCCGCGGTCGTCAGCTCCATGGCGCCCTGGAGCATCTCCACCGCTTCGCTCCGGCTCACCCGGCGCATCAGGCGCTTCACCACCGGAATCTGACCGGACGTCATGGACAGCTCGTCGAAGCCCAGCGCCAGCAGCACCAGGGTGAAGAGCGGGTCGCCCGCCATCTCGCCGCACATGGAGACGGGGATGTTGGCGGACTTGGCCGCGTCCACGATGCCCTGGAGCATGCGCAGCACCGACAGGTGCAGCGGCCGGTAGAGGTACGCGACCTCGCGGTTCTGGCGGTCGATGGCCAGCGAGTACTGGATGAGGTCGTTCGTCCCGATGGAGAAGAAGTCCGCCTCCTGCGCCAGCCGGTCCGCGATGGTCGCCGCGCTGGGCGTCTCCACCATGATGCCCACCGGGAAGCGCTTGCCCACCGGCACACCCGCGCGCCCCAGCGCCGTGCGGCACGCCTCCAGCTCGCTGCGGGCCTCGCGCAGCTCACTGACGCCGCAGATGAGCGGGAACATCAGGCGCAGGTTGCCGTGCACGCTCGCGCGCAACAGGGCCCGCAGCTGGACGCGGAACAGCTCCCGGTTGGACAGGCAGTAGCGGATGGCCCTCAGGCCCATGGCCGGGTTGGGTTCCTTCTCGTGCTTCGTCTTGCCCGGCACCTTGTCGCCGCCCAGGTCCAGCGTGCGGATGGTGACGGGGCGGCCCCCCATGGCCTCCAGCACCTGCTTGTACGCGCGGTAGTGCTCCTCTTCCGTGGGCGCCGTCTTGCGGTCCAGGAACATGAACTCCGTGCGGTACAGGCCAATGCCCTCCGCGCCGTGCGCCAGCAGCGAGGGGATCTCCTCCAGGAACTCCATGTTGCCGTTGAGCCGGATGCGGAAGCCGTCCGTGCTCACCGCGGGCTGGTCCTTGGTGGCCAGCGCCAGCTGCTCGCTCTCCAGGTAGCGGCGCTGCTCCTCCCGGAACAGCGCCAGCTGGTCCTCCGTGGGGTTCACCAGCACCACGCCGCGCGTGCCGTCCATGGCGACCAGGTCGCCCGGGGAAATCTGTTCGCTCGCGCGCCCCGCGCCCACCACCGCGGGCGTCTCACGCGCGCGGGCGACGATGGCGGTGTGGCTCGTTTGTCCGCCCAGGTCGGTGACGAAGCCCGCCACGCGGCCGCTGCGAGCCATCATCGCAGCGTCCGCGGGCGGCAGGTCATGCGCGACGACAATGGCCTCCGCGGGCACCTCCACGTCCTCGTCCACCACCTGGCCCATCAGGTTGCGGATGATGCGGTCCGCCACGTAGTCCACGTCCGAGCGGCGCTCGCGGAAGTACTCGTCCGGGATGTTGTCGAAGAGGTGTTTGATTTTCCGGGCCGTGCGGCGGACGGCCCATTCCGCGTTGATGCGGTCCTCCACGATGAGGCGGTTGACCTCGTCCACGAGCATGGGGTCGTGGAGCATCAGCCGGTGCGCTTCCAGGATGAGGGCGTGGTCACTGCCCTCCGTGCGCGTGATCTGGTCCTTCAGCTCCGCGAGCTGGCGGTCGGACAGGTCGATGGCGGTCTTCATCCGCATCCGCTCGGGTTCCACCTCCGCGTCCGCCAGGCGCAGCTTGGGGGTGCGGATGCGCTTCCGGTCCAGGATGAAGGCGTGGCCCACCGCCACGCCCGGAGAGGCGCCGATGCCCGACAGCCTGAGTGTAGGGGTGGCCTGGCTGCTCACGGTTTTTCTGACCTCTAGGGGAGTCTACCTCCCCTTTCGACGCTCACTGCGCTTCGCCAAACCGGTCCTCGATGAGCTTTTTCAATTCGGACAGGCAGGCCTCGGCGTCCTCGCCCTTGCAGGTGAGGGTCACCTGGGTGCCCTGGGCCGCCGCGAGCATCAGCACGCCCATGATGGACTTGGCGTTGGCGCGCTGCCCGGAGGCCTTGATGGTGACATCGCTCTTGAAGCGGTTGGCCACCTTGACCATCTGCGCCGCGGCCCGGGCGTGCAGCCCCAGCGCGTTGATGATCTCGAAGGTTCCCTCGGCTTCACTCGCCATCGTGCGACTCCCGCTTCACTCGACTGTTCGTACTCACAGAAAGGCGCCCGCCGCGCAGGCCAATCCCGCCGCGACGTAGAGGACCACGTAGGTGGGGACGCGGCGGTTGACGGCCACGTACGCCAGCACGCCCACCGCCAGGCACCCCACCGCCAGGAAGGGCGCCCACGTCCCC
>NZ_RAWL01000208.1:0-14846 GCF_003668885.1 Corallococcus sp. AB049A
GACCGTCGGCTCCACGGAGACGCGGGAAACGCTCGCCGCAGCCCCGGACACCGCGCCTCCCGCGGACGCCACCTCCGCGGAACCGCTCGTCTTCAAGCTCGTGCGCGAGCGGCCGCTCGACCCGAAGCCCTACCGCGGCCTCGTGGACCACTTCGACCAGCGCGGAGACGCCACCCGCTCCGCGCTCATGCGCGAGCTCGCTGACGCGCTGGAGGGCCGAGACGTCTCCGCCCCTCGCGTGCAGCGCGCGCCCCTCACGAATCAGGAGCGCGCCGGCCTGCGCCACCCGGGCCTGCGCACCCCGTCCGGCGAACTGCTCGCGTGCGTGGGCATCGCGCTGTGCCGGCTGTTCCCGTCACCCGCGCGCATCGCCAACACCACGGAGCCCCTGCGCGCATCCTCCGGTCCGGGCGCCGCCGCCGTCCTCGACGCGCTGAACACCGCCGCGCGCCTGTTGGGCGTGCCCCTGCCGGAGCTCGTCGCGGGCGACGACGACACCGCCAACATCACCCCGCTGCACACCACCGCCCCGCGCCTCGTCGTGGGCCGGCTCCTCGTGCAGCAGCCCCCCACCAACGCCGAGCTGCGCTTCCACGCTGGCCGCGCGCTGTTCTCGCTGTCCCCGGACCTGCTCGCCCTGCGCGCCCTGCGCAAGGACCACCTGCTGCGAGCGCTCGCGCTCCTGTCCTCCGTCCTCAAGAACCCCAAGGACGCCGGCGACGACGCCCGCGTGGTGCGCGAATCCCTCTCACCCAAGGCCCTGGAGCGAGCCGCCGTCCTGATGGAGCCCGGCACCCGGGACTTCGACGCGAGCCTGCTCGTCGCCGCCGCGCGAGACTCCGCCAACCGCGCGGGGCTCGTCGCCTGCGGAGGCCCGGGCCCCGCGCTCACCGTGCTCCGGGCCCGCCGCCCCCACGACTCGGAGCTGGAGGAGCTGGTCCGCTTCGCCGCCTCCGAGCGCTACCTCGCCCTGCGAGACCCCACCGAATCCGGCCGGGGCCGCTAAGCGCTTCAGTTCACCAGCAGCCGCAGCGTGAGCGCCAGCATGCGCCCGTTCAGCCCGCCCAGGTCGTGCTGGTACGCCAGGTCCACGCCACCGCCTCCGGGCGACAGGAAGCCCGCGCCCACCGTCACGCGCGACACCCGCTGGAAGCCGTCGTACGTGTAGCCCACGCGCAGCGGAATCGTCTGGTCGACGATGTACTCCGCGCCGGTGTTGTACGTGAACACCGAGGAGTCGCGCGTCTCGAAGTCTCCGCGCATGTCGAACGCCACCACCACCGACGGCCCCACGTAGGCCACGTGCCCGGAGAAGTAGCGCGTCAGCTCCACGTTGTCCGTGTCGATGAGGTTGTGCCCGGACACGCCCAGCGACAGCTGCTCGCTCAGCCGGAAGATCAGGCCCGCGTCCATCGTGACGGAGTTGGCGAAGCGCGACTGGCCATTCAACCGCAGGTAGTGCCCCGACAGGCCGATGAGCAGCGACTGCCCCAGCGGCAGCGCCGCGCCCAGCGTGCTGTAGCTCGACTTCGTCCGAGCCCCGCCGCGCCCCAGGGACAGCCAGTGGTAGTCCACGCCCATCGCCAGCCGGCCGCTGCTGGAGTCCGCCAGGCTGATCCCCAGGTAGCCCTCCTTGTTGCGAGGGTCGACCGCGCCCGTGCCTTCAATCCGGTAGGCCGGGAACAGCGCCATCGCCGCCGGATTGCCCAGGAGTGCATCCGCACCCAGGCCCGTGGCCCGGAAGGCGCTGCCCATGCCCAGGGACCGTGCATTCGCGACGTTGCGCAGCTCATCCGCCCTTTCGGTGGTGACGGCGCGGGAGGTGAAGGGGACCAGGAGGAGCGTCAACGACACGACGGCGGCAATGGCACGGAGCGGCATGGCTGGAGGGAATCTATCCGGCTTGCTGGGGTTCTGGGCCACCAATAGATTCCCCGCCCCATGTCCTCCACCGACACGAAGGCAGCGAAGCTCATCCGCAAGTGCGTCATCCCCGCCGCTGGCCTGGGCACCCGTTTCCTCCCGGCCACCAAGGCCGTGCCCAAGGAGATGCTGCCCATCGTCGACACGCCCACCCTCCAGTACATCGTGGAGGAGGCGGTGAAGGCCGGCATGGAGGACGTCGTCGTCATCAACGGCCGCGGCAAGGGCGCCATCGAGGACCACTTCGACATCGCGTTCGAACTGGAGACCACGATGCGCGCGCGCGGCAAGACGGCGGAGGCGGACCGGATGCGCGCCATCGCCAACCTCGCGCGCATCAACAGCGTGCGCCAGAAGGAGCCGCTCGGCCTGGGCCACGCGGTGCTGTGCGCCAGGAGCGTCATCGGCGACGAGCCCTTCGGCGTCCTCCTGGGCGACGACATGATCGACTCGGAGGAGCCGGGCATCGGCCAGCTGGCGCGCGTCTACCAGCAGCACCAGAAGGCCGTCATCGCGCTCATGGAGGTCCCCGAGAGCGAGACGCACATGTACGGCATCGCCGCCGGCAAGGACCTGGGCAACGGCGTCATCCAGATTGAGAACGTGGTGGAGAAGCCCAAGAAGGGCACCGCCCCGTCGAACCTGGCGGTGATTGGCCGCTACGTGCTGCCCCCGTCCATCTTCCCCATCCTGGAGAAGCAGACCACCGGCGTGGGCGGTGAAATCCAGCTCACGGACGGCCTGGCCACGCTGCAGAAGACCGAAGGTCTGCTGGGCTACAAGTTCCAGGGCCAGCGCTACGACGCCGGTGACAAGGTGGGTTACCTCAAGGCGAACATCGCCTATGCGCTCAAGCGCCCCGACCTGCGCGGAGGACTCCTGGAGTACCTGCGCGAGGTCGTCAAGACGGAGAAGCCGTGAAGCGTCTCATCGCCGTATCCGCAGTCCTCGCCTCCCTCACCGCCGGCGCCTACGTGCTGCCCGGCGGCTCCATCCTGCGGCGCATGGCCACCGCGCGGGAGGACAAGCACCTGTCGGCCTTCCGCGTGGAAGGCTCCGTCATCTTCTCCTCCACCGGCGTCCAGGAAGCGGGGGCCGCGCTCAACGTCCCCACGGACCGCCCGGAGCTCCAGGGTGACGGCGTCCTGTCCGTGAAGATTCCGGGCCGCTGCCGCTTCGACGCCAGCTCGCCGGACAGCAGCCTCAAGTCCTCCACGGTGCAGGCCTCCGGCAAGAAGCGCGTGGAGGGCAAGGAGCTTCCCGCCGTCTCCGTGCTGGTGGCCCAGGTGTGCGCCATCCTCGCGCAGGACGCGGGCAGCGTGCAGGACACCAAGCTGGCCCAGGAGGCGTACCTCCAGGGCCTGGGCATCAACACCAAGGTCACGTCGCTGGCGCGCTTTGGCGGCGAGGTGGCCTACGTGCTGGGAGACCCCGCCGAAGGAAAGCCCCAGTTCTGGGTCTACAAGGACGCCTTCCGGCCCGCGCGCGTGCGCTACTCGGACGCGTCCGGGGCGGCCTGGGACGTGCGCTTCCTGGACTACGCGTCTCCGGCCACCGGGGACTGGATGCCCCGCACGGTGGAGGTCTGGAAGGCGGGCCAGCGCGTGGTGCGCTTCACGGCCCTCAAGGCGGACAACCGCTCGGCCGTGCCGGACACGCTCTTCAAGTAGCGCGTTCCGCGCTGAATCGCTTGCGGCGGGCGGGGCTGACGGTGAAAGTCCCGCCCGTTCCAGAACCGGGATTTCCCCGGTTCATGGCGCGGAGGCGATTCGCATGAAGCTCTATGGCAACCCGATGAGCACGTGTACCCGCAAGGTCCTCACCGTCCTGGCGGAGAAGGGCCGCGAGGTCGAGTTCGTCAACATCGACCTGCAGAAGCACGAGCAGAAGACGCCCGCGCACCTGGCCCGCCAGCCCTTTGGCGTGGTGCCCGCGCTGGAGCTGGATGACGGCTTCATCATGTACGAGTCGCGCGCCATCGCCCGCTTCCTGGACCGCACCTTGCCGGGCACGTCGCTGACGCCCGCGGACCCCAGGGCCTACGCGCTGATGGAGCAGTTCATCGGCGTGGAGCAGTCCTACTTCTCCGGCCCGGCGATGAAGATCGTCATGGAGCGCTTCTTCAACACCAACAACGAGGAGAACATCGCCAAGGGCCGTGAAGGTGTGAAGCGTCCGCTGGAGGTGCTGGACGCGGCGCTGGCGAACCGGCCGTTCCTCGCGGGCAATGACTTCACGCTCGCGGAGGTCTGCTTCGCGCCGTACGTGGAGTACCTCTTCGCCGTGGGCGAGAAGGACCTGTTCGCTCCGCACAAGAACGTGAGCGCCTGGTGGGACCGCGTGTCCAACCGGCCGTCCGTGAAGAAGGCCCACGGCCGCTAGCCCGCCCGCACGAGCCCCTTCCTTTCCGCGCCGTTCGCAGGCCCCCGGGCCTCTTCCGAACCCTGCCCCGCAGGGCCGGGAGGGGCCCTTCGTCTTTCCAGCATCAGGGGCCAGCACCAGGGGAATGTCAGACGCCCGGGGCACAGTGGATCCCGGGTGCAGGACGGGCGGGCCGGGGACGTCGAGCGGCAAGAGGGCGGTCATGGAGCAAGAGCACTTCGCGCTGGGTGGTTTTCCGCGGGCACCAGGAGCGACCCCCGCTCGGGGTTCCATTCCGTTGCGGACGCGGCGTACGGAAGTGGGAAGGGAAGTGTCGCAGCGGGAGCACGCCGGTACAGTGCGCCCCGTCGTGAGCGCCACCCCTGCCCAACTTGCCTCTGTCGCCGTGGGCCGTCCCGTGCGCGGGGAGTTCACCTACCTGGTGCCGGAGGCGCTCGCGGGCAACCTCGCCCCGGGCCAGCGCGTGCTCGTGCCCTTCGGCCGGGGCATGGCGCTGGGCTTCTACCTGGGGCCCGCGAACGCGCCGGTGGAGGGCGGCGTGCGGCTCAAGCCCATCCAGCGCGTGCTGGAGGACTCGCCCTCCCTGCCCAAGGACCTCATCGCGCTGCTGCGCTTCACCGCGGAGCACTACCGTTACCCCCTGGGCGAGGTCATCCGCGGCGCGCTGCCGCCGGGCCTCTCCACCGCGGTGGATGAGAAGGAAGCGAAGCCGGACATCCAGTTCTTCGTGGAGGCGCTGGTCGCGGAGGTGCCGCCTCAGCTCGCGCGCGCTCCGGCGCAGGCCGCGGTGCTCCAGTACCTCCTGGCGGTGGGCGGACGCGCGCCGCTGGACGAGGTGACGCACGCCATCCCCGGCGCTCGCGAGACGCTGAAGAAGCTGGCCACGCGCAAGTTCGTGAAGTGGGTGGAGGTGACGCTGCAGCCCGGCGTGCGCGAGGGCCTGGTTCAGAACCGCCCGGACCGCCTCACCCCGGAGCAGGCCCTGGCGGTGAAGGAGCTCCAGGGCGCCGTCGACGTGGGCGGCTTCCAGCCGTACCTCCTGCACGGCGTCACCGGCAGCGGCAAGACGGAGGTGTACCTGCGCGCGGTGGAGCACACGCTCGCGCGCGGCCTGGGCAGCCTGGTGCTGGTGCCCGAAATCGCGCTGACGCCGCAGCTGGTGGGGCGCTTCCGCAGCCGCTTCGGCGGCGACGTGGCGGTGCTGCACTCGGGGCTGAAGGACCGCGAGCGGCTGTTCCACTGGCAGGCCCTGCGCAAGGGCACGGTGAAGATCGCCGTGGGCGTGCGCTCGGCGGTGTTCGCGCCGGTGGAGCACCTGGGGCTCATCGTCGTGGACGAGGAGCACGACCCGTCCTTCAAGCAGGACGAGAAGCTGCGCTACCAGGCGCGCGACCTGGCCGTGGTGCGCGGCAAGCAGGCCGGCGCGGTGGTGGTGCTGGGCTCCGCGACGCCTTCACTGGAGACGCTGCAGAACACGCGCTCCGGCCGCTACAAGCTGATTGAGCTGAAGAACCGCGTGGATGACCGGCCCATGCCCACCATCAACCTGGTGGACCTGCGCGTGGAGCGTCCGCGCGAGGGCCAGGTGACGGAAGAGGCGCCCATCCTGAGCCCGCAGATGCTCCAGGCCATGGAGGAGACGGTGGCCAAGGGGCAGCAGGTCATCCTGTTCCTCAACCGCCGGGGCCACAGCACCATCCTCCTGTGCGAGGTGTGTGGCCTGTCGCTCAAGTGCCACGACTGCGACGTGTGCATGACGCACCACCGCTCGCAGAACCGGGTGGTGTGCCACTACTGCGGCGTGGCATTCCCGGTGCCGGACCGCTGCCGCGAGTGCACGGGCCCGCTGCTCAAGCTCGGCATCGGCACGGAGCGCGTGGAGGCGGAGGTCCTGGAGCGGATGCCGCACGCACGCGTGGCGCGGCTGGACCGCGACTCGGCGACGAGCGCGGAGAAGCTGACGGAGCTGCTGGCGTCCTTCGCTCGGCGTGAAATCGACGTGCTGGTGGGCACGCAGATGGTGGCCAAGGGGCACGACTTCCCCGGCGTGACGCTGGTGTGCGTGGTGATGGCGGACACGTCCCTGGCGATTCCGGATTTCCGGGCCGCCGAGCGGACCTTCCACCTGTTGACCCAGGTGGCGGGGCGCGCGGGGCGCGGGAAGGACCCGGGGCGGGTGCTGGTGCAGACCTACAACCCGGACGCGGAGCCGGTGAAGCGGATGCTGGCGCACGACTTCGACGGGTTCTCCAAGCAGGAACTGGAGTGGCGCAAGGCGCTGGCGTACCCACCCTTCGCGCGCATGGCGGCCGTCCGGCTGGAGGGCGAGCACCCCGAGCAGACGGCGGGGGTGGCGCGCTTCCTGGGGAACCTGGTGGGCCGGCACATGCCGCCAGCGTCGGCGGGGGTGCGCCTGTTGGGGCCGGCCCTGGCGCCCATTGCCCGAATCCGGGGCAAGACGCGCTGGCAGTTGCTCCTGAAGGCGCCGACGCATGCGGCGCTCGCCCCATTGCTCGCCCGGTTGGAGGCGGCGTTGGCGGATGTTCCGAATGGAGTGAAGGTCGTCATCGACGTGGATCCCGGGGCCATGCTGTAGACTCCCGGGCTCCCCCATGGGCGCCTCGGTCCTCCTCGTACACGACGACATCGCCACCATCGCCGCCGTCCGGCGATTGCTGTCCCGCGAAGGGCACGAGGTCATCCTCGCGACCTCCGCCGCGGACGCGCTCATCGCGTTCGGCCATCACCTGCCGGAGCTCATCGTGCTCGCGCCGGGCGTGGAGAGCGGCCGCGGGCGCGTGGTGCTGGAGGAGCTGGTGGTGCACCCGGACGGCCACAAGGCCCGGGTGCTGCTGCTGAGTGAGGCCATCGAGGGCTTCAGCGCGCCGGTGGCGCCGCTGCCCCTGGACGGTCCCAGCTTCGTGACGTTGGTGGACACGTTGATCCGCGCGCCCGCGGAGGCGGACGCCTGGCGCGTGGTGGAGAACCGGACGCTGGGGGAGCCGGCGAAGGGGAGCGCTCCGGCGGACGAGGCGTGGCATGTGACGGCGCCGCGCTCGGTGGGCGGGGACCCGGCGCTGGCCAACGCGCTGTTCGGGGACCTGGCGCCGCTGAACCAGACGGACTGGGAAGTGGCGGCGATGACGCGCGAGGAGCGCAGCGCGCACGCGGTGACCCAGCAGCGCGAGCGCAGCACCCAGCTGGCGATGAACGCCGCGCTGGAGCAGGCGCACCTGGAGGTGGAGACGGAGTCGATTTCGTCCATCGACTCCGCGCTGTCGGTGGGCACGAAGTCGGAGTGGAGCGGGGCGGCGGAGGAGGGGGACTCCGGTGAGGCGTGGGGCGAGGAGGATCCGGACGCGAACGTCGGCTCGGAATGGGACGCGGAGCCGCCGGACGCGGAAGAGGGCCGTTCACCGGAGGCGCGCTCCACGCTGCGCTTCCCGTTCCCGAACGAGGAGGGCGCGGAAGAGGCGCCCGCGGAGGGCCAGCTCGCGTTCCGTGAGGAGCACCTCACGCCGCCGGGACTGAAGCCGGTGAAGCCCGCGCCGAAGCTGGGGGACGAGGGGTTCTTCGACGTCGACTCGGACGAGGACAGTGGGGCGGCGAAGGCCGAGGAGCCGGAGGGCTCGGCGCCGCTGGCGTGGAAGGAGCTGGAGCCGGATCCGGAGCTGGAGGCGGCGCGTCCGTCACCGGGCGGAGTGGAGGACCCCGACGAGACGGACTTCGGTTCGGTCGCGGACGACGTGGCGGCGGAGGAGCGGGCCACTGCGGCGGCGCAGGACGACGCACCGTCGGAGCCGACCGAGGAGGAGCTGGCGGCGGCGGGCCTGTCGAACTGGGATGTGCTGGAGGCGGACCTCAAGGCCTCCGCTGATGCCCGCGAGCAGGAGGACTCCTCCGCCGACGCGAAGCCGGTGGGGTCGGACTGGTTCGATTCCGAGACGGTCGACGACACGAAGGAGGAGGCGTCCAAGCCCCTCCAGTGGACGGAGCCCGCGGCCCGAACGAGTGGGGACGACGCGAAGCCGGGCAAGGCGGCGTCGGGTCCGGAAGAGTCCAAGGCGTCGCGGGATGCCGGGACGTCGGACAGCGCCACGCCGCGAGCGAACACCGAGCGGCCACTGCGCGTCGCGGCCCGTGTGCCGCTGCGCTCGTCGGGCAAGAGCAGCGCGGGCGTCGTGGCGACCGTCGGTGTTGCGTCCGCGAACCCGAGCGATGGGGCAGGCACGAGCGGCACCTCCACGCGCGCGGGCAACGAATCCGCAGTGGGTGACGCGGCGGGAACGGGAGGTAGCGCCGAGGGGCTGAGCGACAAGCCCGGAGCGGGTGAGGCGGCAAGGGCCGGCCACACCTCCGCGCATCCGGGCGACGGTGCCGAGGATGCAGGCAGTGCCTCGTCGCGAGCGGAGAGCACGAGCGCCCGGCTGGAAGTCCAGGCGCCGTCGTCACCGCTGATGGTGCCCGGAGGACTCCAGCGGGCGAACAAGACGCGCACGCAGGAGCAGGAATCCCCCGCGTCATCGCGCACGGACGCTGCCGAGCCATCATCGGATCTCGTCGCGGAGCTGGAATCGCTGCGCGAGGAACTCGCGCTGGCCCACGCCGCCATCGAGGAGGCGGAGGCCCGAGCCGCCGACGCGGAAGCCCTGGCCGAATCGGAGCAGTCGCTCCGCGTCGAGCTGGAAGAGCGCATCGCGAGCGAAGAGCGAGCACGCGAAGACGCGAGGCTCGAAGCGGACGCGGAGGTGGTGGCCCGGAGCGCGGTGGAGGTACGCGCCGAAGCGGAGGTCCACGCCCGAGCCCGAGCCGAATCCCTGTTGAAGCAGGCCTCCGAGGCACACGAAGCCTCCGAGGTCCGGGCCGTGTCCGCGACGCAGGCCCTCGCGGAGGTCGAAGCAAGGCTCGCCTCCGAGGCCGCCGGTCGCGTGGACGCGGAAGCCCGGGCGGACGCCGAGGAGCGCGCCCGCCGCGAAGCCGAAGCCATCGCGGAGATGGCCCGGCTGGAGCTCGCCGAGCTCGAGAAGCGCCTCGCCACGGAGGTCCAGGCGCGCGAGGAGGCCGAGCTCCGGGCCCGCCAGGAAGCCCAGACGCGCGAGGAAGCCGAAGCCCGCGCCGAGCTGGAGCAGTCCGCGCGCGCGGACGTGGAAGCGCGGCTGGAAGCCGAGTCCAAGGCTCGCGAAGACGCGCGCCAGCGAGCAGAGGCCGAATCCGAGCAGGCACATAGCCAGAACGACGAAGGGGCCGCGCTCCGAGCGGACCTGGAGGCCCGGCGTGCCGAAGCGGAAGCCAGGGCCGAAGCGGAGGCAAAGGCCCGCACGGCCGCCGAAGCGAAGGTGAAGCACTCCGCGCAAGCGCTCTCCCTGGTGGAGGTGCGAGCACACCAGCTGGCCCAGTCGCTGAACGAGTCCGAAGCGAAGGCGAAGCAGTCCGCGCAGGCGCTGGCGCAGGTGGAAGCCAGGGCGCAGCAACTCGCGCAGGTGCTGCTCCAGGGCGAAGCCAAGGCAAAACAGTCCGCGCAGGCCGTGAGCCAGGCCGAAAGCCGCGCCACGCAAGCGGAAGAAGCCCTCGCCGCCGCCGAAGCGGCGAGGCAGCAGAACGAGGCGCAATTCGCGGAGACGCTGAGCCAGGCCAACGCCCGGATGGAGCAGCTCAAGCAGGCCCGCCAGCGAGCCGAAGCCAAGGCCGCCGAAGCCGAAGCCCGCGAAGCACAGCTCAACGCTGAAGCGACGAAGACCGCCGAGCTGTTGAAGCAGGCGCGGGCTGAATCAGATGCCCGTGCGGAGCAACTCCAGCATCTCCAATCCGACTCCAGGACCCAAGCAGAGCAATTCGCACAGGCCCAGGCGCGCATCGAGCAGCTCACCCAGGCGAACACCGAAGCCCAGGCGCGCATCGAGCAGCTCGCCCAATCGCTCACCGAAGCGGAATCCCGCGCTGAACAGCTTGCCCAGGAGCGCACCGAAGCCGAGACGCGCATCGAGCAGCTGACGCAGGCACACGCCGAAGCGGATGCCCGCATCCAGCAGCTGACCCAGGAGCACGCGGACGCCGAAACGCGCATTGAACAGCTGACCCAGGAGCGCACCGAAGCCGAGGCGCGCATTGAACAGCTGACGCAGAAGCACGCCGAAGCCGAAACCCGCATCGAGCAACTGACACAGGCGCGCGCCGAGGCAGATGCCCGGGCGGAACAGCTCACGCAGGCCCAGACCGAAGCACAGGCCCGCATCGAACAACTCACGCAGGAACTGGCCCAGGCCAGGTCCCGCGCCGAGCAGTCCACGCACGCCGACGAAGCCGCACAGGCCCGCGTGGCCCAGGCCGAACTGGCCCGCGCCGAAGCAGAAGCCACCGCCGAACAACAACTCCAGGCCCGCACCGCCGCGGAAGCCCGAGCCCTCCAGGCCGAGCAGAAGGCCACCGAAGCCACCGCCAAGGCCACGTCCGAAGGACGTCTGCGCACCGTGCTGGAAGTCCGCCTCGACTCCGAGGCCCGCGCACGCCAGGCCCTCGAAGCCCGCATCGAAACCGAATCCCAGGCCCGCACCGCCGCGGAATCCCAGCTCGCCGCCGAAACCCAGGCCCGCGCCGAAGCCGAAGCCCGGGCCCGCGCTGAAGCCACGGACCTGACCCAGGCCCGGGACACGCTGCAAGCCCAGCTCGACCAGCTCCGCGAAGAGCTCACCCGCGAGCGCGAAACGCGCACCCGGCTCGAAGCCGAAGCCGTCGAACAGCGCCTCCAGGCCGAGCGCGAGCGCGAAGCCCTCGAAGCCCGCGCACTGCGCGACGCCGAAGAGGCCGCGGCCCAGGCCCGGGCCACCATCATCCCCCTCGAGTCGCCCGGCCGCCCGGAGATGGCGGTCTCCCGCAGCGGTAGCCTCACGCAGGAAGGCCTCGCGCGCCTCATCCTGCGGCTGTGCGACGCGCGCATGGAGGTCCGCCTGGAGCTCAAGGTGATGAACGCCTTGCGCGTCCTCTGGCTGCGCGACGGAGCCCTCGTCGGCGCCGCGTCCTCCGCGCAGGGCGAATCCCTCATCGACCGCGCCCGAGCGGACGGCCTCATCGACGCGCGACAGGAAGCCGAGCTGCGGCTCGTGCGCAGCGCCACCACCGGCACGCTGCTGGAGGCCCTGCGCGGACGCGGCTACGTGCGCGAAGCCGAGTCCGTCCCGCTGGTCCAGCGCTACACCGAACAGGTCTTCCTGGACGCGCTCTCGGAGCCCTCCACGCTCTACCGCCTGGTGCCGGAGCCCGCGCCCCACGAGGTCGCGCTCGCCGCCGCCACGCGCCCGCCGCTGCACCTGCTCGCGGAAGGGCTGCGCAACACGCTCACCGCCGAATCGCTCCTGGACGCCGCCGGCTCCCTGCGAGCCACGGTCGCCCGAGGCGACGCGCACATGGCCCCCGCGGACTTCGGCCTCTCCGCCCGCGAGCTCCAGCTCCTCCAGTCCGTGGACGGCGAGCGCACCCTGGAGGCACTGCTCCTGGGCGCGGGCCTGCCGCAGGACGGCGCGCTCAAGACGCTCGCGGTGGCGCGGGCGCTGGGCCTCATCGCGCTGCATCCACCGTCGGAGGACGCCCAGGGCAACCTGCCGCCGGAGCTGGACGTGCACCGCCTGGAGGCCAAGTTCGAGGAGATCCAGGACGCGGACTACTTCACCGTGTTGGGGCTCGCACGCTCGGCCGGCAGCGAAGAGGTCAAGCGGGCCTACGCGCTGCTCGCCGCCGAGTTCCACCCGCTGCGCTTCGCCGGCCATCCGGACCCCGCGCTCCAGCACCGCGCGCAGCAGATCCGCGCGGTGTTGACCGAGGCCGCCCGGGCGTTGGGAGACGACCGCCTGCGGGGCGAGTACGCCCGTAATCTGCTCGACTGATGCCCGGTGGAACGGTTGCCCGTCGCGGTCCGGAGGGGTTAAGAGTCCCCTCCATGGTTCGCGAGATTCTCATCTGGCCCGACCCCATCCTGAAGCAGAAGGCCCAGCCGGTGGCGAAGGTGGACGACAAGGTCCGCGCGCTCATCAAGGACATGTTCGAGACCATGTACGCCGCGGAAGGCGTCGGTCTCGCCGCGCCGCAGGTGGGCATCCTCCAGCGCATCATCGTCCTGGACACCCGGCCGCAGCAGCCGGAGTCCAAGCCCCTGGCGATGATCAACCCGCAGTTCGTCTCGCTCGAAGGGGAGACGACCTACACGGAGGGCTGCCTCTCCATCCCCGGTGAGGCCGAGGACGTGGACCGCGCCGCCGTCGCCACCGTGCGCTACCTGGACGAAGAGGGCCAGGAGCAGACGCTGCGCTGTGACGGCCTCTTGGCCATCGCCGTGCAGCACGAGACGGACCACCTGGACGGCACCGTCTTCGTGGACCACGTCTCCACGCTCAAGCGCGAGTTCATCCGCAAGCGCATGAAGAAGCTCAAGGCCTCGCGCGAGCAGGGCGCTCCGGCGTCCGCTTAAACAACCTTCGCGGTGGCGCGCACGCCCTTCTTCGGGCACCGCGCCGCCACCACGCAGGAGCCGCAATCGGGCGAGCGCGCGAAGCACGTGCGTCGCCCGTGCCACACCAGCAGCTGATGCCCCAGCGTCCACCGCTCGCGAGGCAGCAGCGCCTGCAGGTCCTTCTCCACCTTGTCCGGATCTTCGTGGGGGGTGAAGCCCAGCCGGTACGCCAGCCGCTTCACGTGCGTGTCCACGGGGAAGGCCGCGTCGCCGCCCAGGTGGATGCACACCACGCCCGCCGTCTTCAGCCCCACGCCCGGCAGCTCCGCCAGCGTGTCGCGCACCAGCGGCACCTGCCCGCCATGCTCGGCCACGAGCGCGCGCGCCGTGGCCACGATGTTCTTCGCCTTCGCGCGGTACAGCCCGCAGGTGCGGATGAAGGGCTCCACGTCGGTGGGCTCGACGCTCGCGTAGGCCCGCGCATCCGGGAAGCGGGCGAACAGGGCAGGGGTCACCAGGTTGACGCGCTTGTCGGTGCACTGCGCGGACAGGATGACGGCGACCAGCAGCTCCAGCGGCGTGCGGTAGTCCAGCTCGATGCGGGCGTCCGGCATGGCTGCCTCCAGACCGTCCAGGACCGCCACCGCGCGCTGCCGCTTCTCACCCACTGTCTCTCGCCGGGCCACGCGGGCGTTGTATGTCACGGAGCGGCCCTGCCCAAGCACCATGGCGGGCCTCTCTTTCCACGCAGCGAGGAGAACCATGAAGCCCATCGACTTCCGCTCCGACACCGTGACGAAGCCCACGCCCGCCATGCGCCGCCTCATGGCCGACGCGGAGGTCGGCGACGACGTCTACGGCGAGGACCCCACGGTGCGCCGCCTGGAGGAGCGCGTCGCCGGACTGCTCGGACTGGAGGCCGCGGTCTTCGTCCCCTCCGGCACGCAGGCGAACCAGATCGCCATCGGCGCGTACTGCCACCCCGGCGACGAAGTGCTCACGGAGGAGGGCAGCCACATCCTCCAGTACGAGGGCGGCGCGGTGCCGGCGCTGTGGGGCGTGCAGCCCGGACCCCTGCAGGGCGAGCGGGGCTTGCTGAAGCCGGAGACCGTCACGGCGGCGGTGCGCGAGGACAACATCCACGCCCCGCGCACGCGGCTGCTCTCGCTGGAGAACACGCACAACCGCGGCGGCGGCGCGGTGTGGCCGGTGGAGCGCTTCCGCGCGGTGGTGGACGCGGGGCGCAAGGCCGGGCTCGCGGTGCACCTGGACGGCGCGCGCCTGTTCAACGCGCAGGTGGCGGCGGGCCAGCCCGCGTCCGCGTGGGCGTCGCTGACGGACTCCACGTCGGTGTGCTTCTCCAAGGGGCTGGGCGCGCCGGTGGGCTCGGCGCTCGCGGGCAAGAAGGACGTGATTCGCGAGGCGCGGCGGCTGCGCAAGCGGCTGGGCGGCGGCATGCGGCAGGCGGGCATCCTCGCGGCGGCGGCGCTGTACGCGCTGGAGCACCACGTGGAGCGCCTGGCCGAGGACCACGCCAACGCGCGCCGGCTGGCGGAAGGCCTGGCCCAGGTGCCGGGCGTGAAGGTGGACCTGGCGCGCGTGGAGACGAACATGGTGTTCGCGGACCTCGTGCGCCCCGCCGCGGAGGCCTCCGCGCTGCTCCTGAAGCAGGGCGTGCTCGCCAACCCCACCGGCCCGCACTCCATCCGGCTCGTGTGCCACCTGGACGTGTCCACGGCGGACATCGACGACGCCCTGGCACGCATCCGCAAGGCCTTCGCCAGCTGACGGTCCCCTCCGACCCCGGGACGACCTTCTGTCCACGCCAGGTGCGGACCGCTCGCACCTGTGCGCTGGAGGAATGATCCACGGCCGCGAACGGGTGGACGGCCGGGAGCGTGGTAGGTTCGTCCCGCCGTGCGCCGACCCGCCGTCCTAGCCCTGCTGGCCCTCTCCGCCTGCGCGACGCCGCAGCGCGAGAAGATGAGCTTTGAGGAACTGTACGCCACCTCGGGCGAAAGCGGCTTCGTCAGCGACAGCACCCCCTTCCTCCCCCACGAACCCAGGCCGTGGGGGAGGAAGGGGGTGCTGTCGCTGACGA
>NZ_RAWL01000209.1:0-14787 GCF_003668885.1 Corallococcus sp. AB049A
AGATGTGTATAAGAGACAGGTGCCCGGCGCTCGTGGGAGCGCGGAGCAGCGGGCCCTGGGGGTCCAACCGGCTGGGAGGCCGACTACTTGAGGGCCTCGGCGCCGGAGACGATCTCCATGAGCTCCTTGGTGATGACCGCCTGGCGGGTGCGGTTGTAGAGCAGGGTGTAGCTGGAGATCATGTCCGTGGCGTTGTTGGTGGCGTTCTCCATCGCGCTCATGCGCGCGCCCTGCTCGCTGGCCACGCTCTCCAGCAGCGCCCGGTACAGCTTGATGTTCACCGCCTGGGGCACCAGCCGGTCCAGCACGGCCTGGCGGGACGGCTCGTACTTGAAGTCCACCAGGGCCGGGGCGGCGGTCACGGTCTCGGGCGTGGCGGTCGTGGCGGCCTTCACCGCGGCCGGCTGCAGCGGCAGCAGCTGCGACACGACGACGTTCTGGGTGATGGCGGAGACGAACTCGTTGTAGACGACGTAGACCGCGTCGACCTCGTCGTTGAGGAAGGCGGCGGCCAGCTCTTCCGCGACGTTGGCGGCGGAGCGGTAGTTGAGCGTCGCGTACAGGCCGGCGAAGTCCTTGCGGATGGACTGGCCGCGGTTGCGGAAGAAGTCGTTGCCCTTGCGGCCCACCGTGGAGACGCGCACCTGGAGGTTGCTGTTCTCGTACAGGTAGCGGTTGGCGCGGCGGATGACGTTGGAGTTGAAGCCGCCGGCGAGGCCGCGGTCGGACGTGAGGAGCAGCAGCTCCACGCGGCGGATGGGGCGGGAGGCGAGCAGCGGGTGCGCCAGCTCCTGGTCGGCGGAGCGCACGGCCAGCTCGGAGATGATCTGCTCCAGCGTCTGCGCGTACGGGCGGGCGGCGAGGATGGCGTCCTGCGCCTTCCGGAGCTTCGCGGCGGAGACCATCTTCATGGCCTTGGTGATCTGCCGCGTGTTCTTCACCGAGCGGATGCGCTTGCGGATGTCGCGAAGGGACGCCATGGACCGGAAACTCCTCGTAAGACGTGCGGCGCGCGCCCCGTGACAGCCCGGGCTGGCCTTAAGGGACGGCGGGCCCCCTATATAGGCGGGGCCGGGGCCGGTCAACGGCGGGGTGCCCGGATGGGGCCCGGCGGCAGCCCCCCGCCACCGCCGTCCAGGGGCCGGGCGGGCGTGAACAGTTCCCGCTTCCCGGCCGCCCGTGGTGCTTTCCGAGCGGGGGGCGCCGGAAGAGAATGGCCCCTTCCGACTGTTGCGCGAGGTCCATGAAGGCTGGCGGCACGACCAGGGTGTGGGTACGCAGGGGCCTGGGGCTGCTCGGGCTGGCCCTGGCCGTCGTGTTGGGCCTGTCCCACTTCGTGCGCCTTCGCTACCAGGGCCGCATCGTGCCGCTGGCGGGGGCGCCGGAGGCCCCGGTGGCCCTGGTGTTCGGGGCGGGGCTGGCGCCGGGCGCGGTGCCGTCGCCGGTGCTGGCGCAGCGGCTGGACGCGGCCATCGTGCTGTGGCGGCAGGGCAAGGTGCGGTCGCTGCTGGTGAGCGGGGACAACTCGGCGCCCTTCCACAACGAGACGCGGGCCATGCGGCGCTACCTGTTGGAGCGCGGGGTGCCGGAGGACGCGGTGCTGGGGGACGAGGCGGGGCTGTCCACCTATGACAGCTGCCTGCGGGCGCACTCGGTGTTCGGCGCGGACCGGGCGGTGCTCGTCACGCAGCGCTTCCATCTGTCGCGGGCGCTCTTCATCGCGAACTCGGTGGGCATCGACGCGTGGGGCGTGGCGGCGGACGAGGGACGGCCGACCCCCTGGCGCTACACGGTGCGCGAGACGCTCTCCCGGGTACTGGCGCTGGGGATGGTGCTGTTCGAGGTGAAGCCCGGCAGCCCTGACGGCCAGCCGGCGACGGCTCCCCGCTGAACGGGGCTGGGCCCGCCAGGCAGGCGTGCGGCGTCCATTGCCGCTGCCGTCCGGGGGGCTCATTTTCGTGGGGACACGGAAGCTTTCTCAACCGTCCCTGTCGAGGAGACCCCATGAAGTTCAACAAGCTCGGAGACGAGGATGTGGGCGAGTCCACCTCGCTGCGCCACCGGAACCCGGACACCGGCGAGGAGGAGATCAACATCTCTGACCAGGACCTGGCGCTGTCGCCGCCCATGGAGGAGGAGGCGGATGCGCGGGACATCCTGCCGGATCAGATCCAGCGCTTCGGCCGGGAAGATGAGGAAGAGGAGCGCGAGTTGACCGCGCAGCCCGATGAGCCCGGCCTCCGCGCGCAGTCGCCGGACCTGCTGCCCGAGGGGTAGCTGGGGCCGTGGCGAAAAACAGGGCGCGTCCCCGTGTGTGGGACGCGCCCGTGTTTTTCCCAGGTGGGGCCTCCCGGAGGAGGCCGTCCCCGTGAGGCTCAGGACCGGCGACGCGAGGACTTCTTCGCCGCGGCCTTGCCCGTGGCCTTCTTCGCCGTGGCGCCCTTCTTCGCCGGGGCCTTCTTCGCGGCCCCACGCGCGGGCGCGGCCTTCTTCGCGGCAGCACCGCGCTTCTGGGCGGCGCCCTTCGAGGCGGCACCCTTCTTCGCGGCAGCACCGCGCTTCTGAACCGCGCCCTTCGGGGCAGCCCCCTTCTTGGCAGCGCCCTTCGTCGCGGCCGCACCCTTCTTCGCGGCAGCGCCCTTCGAAGCAGCGCCCTTCTTCGCGGCGGTGCCCTTCGCAGAAGCGCTCTTCTTCGCAGCAGCGCCCTTCGCGGCGGACTTCGTTGCGGCAGCGCCCTTCGAAGCAGCCCCCTTCTTCGCGGTGGTGCCCTTCGCGGCCCCACGCGCGGGCTCAGCCTTCTTCGCTGCTCCACGCGCGGGCTCAGCCTTCTTCGCGGCGCTCTTCCGGGCGGGCTCGGACGGCACCTCCGTGACGGCCTTCTCGCGACGGGCCCTCTTCACGGCGGGGCGCTTCGACTCGGGCTCCTCGAACAGCTCCTCCTGCTCGGGGGCCTCCTCTTCGGTGGGCTCGGCCTCTTCTTCACCTTCACCGGTGTCCTCGGCCAGCTCCGCCTCCAGCTCCTCCTCGCTGGACACCTCGGCCTCCTCGTCCTCCGCCGCGTCACGGGCCAGGGCGGACAGGCCGCTCGCGTAGTCAGCGCCACGGCTCTCGGAGGTCTCCACCTCCTCGTCCTCCAGCGCCTGCGCGGCCGCTCCGGACAGCGCGCCCTGGAGCACGGCGTTCATCGCCCGCGCGAAGGTCCGCTCCCCGAAGGTCTCCTTCTCCTCCACGGGCGGAATCAGCACCTCCAGCATGTCCTTGAGCGCGCGGTACAGCCGCATCTCCTTCTTCTCACCGTCCCAGGTGCCGAAGACCCAATCCTCCCCGGCCAGCGCGTCCACCCAGCCGGGCAGCGGACCTCCACCGTCCCCCTGCTCCTCCATCGCGGACTTGCGCGCGACGAACAGGTGCCGGTGCGCGCCCTTCAACCCGAAGCGCCATACGCCCGCGGCGGGCAGCCCCACCACCATCAGCCGGCTCTTCTCCAGGACGCTGGGCTCACCCTCGCCGCCACGCAGCGGGTACAGCCGCACCTCGCCCTGGAACTCACCGCCGTCCAGCGCCCGGTACAGGTCCGCCAGGTCCTCGGGGAACGGGACGCCGCACTCCGTCTCCGCGCGGCGGACCTCCTCCGCCTGCACACCCTCCGAGGGCGCCTTCGCCGACTTGCGCAGTGCCTCCAACCACTCGTGCATGACCCCTCCACGACATCGACAGCCACCAGGGCTCGCACCTTACGGCGCCTTGGGCCCCGGTGAGCAGTGTGCATGTCGGGTTTCGTCCACCCGACGCCCTGTAGACATATCTGGACAACCTGACACGCCCGCCCCCTCCATCCCTCCCGGCCGCCTGCCCCCGGGCCTGGCGACCCGGATGGAAGCCCGGCCCCCCGGGCGTTAGGAAGGCCCCATGGCGCATCCCGTAAGCATCGAGGCGACGACCGAGACCTTCGACTCGCTCGTCATGGCCCCCCGCGACGAGCTGGTGGTGGTGGACTTCTGGGGTCCCGGCTGTCCCAACTGCGACATCTACGCGGCCGCCGAACCCGACCTCCTCAAGGAGCTGGACGGCGCCCCCATGCGCGTCGTCAAGGTCAACGCCTACGAGCACGAGGCCCTGGCCACCCGCTTCGGCCTCTTCGGCATCCCCACCTTCCTCCTGTTCCGCAACGGGAAGCTCCTGGGGAAGATGAGCCAGTACTACGGCAAGCCGTACTTCCTGGGCGTCATCCGGGACCACCTGCCCGGCGGAGCCAAGGCCCAGGCCTGAAGCGCTTTTCAGTCCCGGTAGCCGCGCGCCTGCAGCCGGAACAGGTGCGCGTACCGCCCGTCGAGCGCCATCAGCTCATCGTGGCTGCCCAGCTCCTGCACCGTGCCGTTGTGCAGGACGGCGATCTGATCCGCCATGCGCACCGTGGAGAAGCGGTGCGAAATCACGATGGCGATGCGGTCCGCGGCCAGCGCCTGGAAGCGCTCGAAGAGGGCGTGCTCCGCCTCCGCGTCGATGCTGGCCGTGGGCTCGTCCAGGATGAGCACCTCCGCGTCGTCGCGCATGAAGGCGCGTGACACGGCCAACTTCTGCCACTGGCCGCTGGACAGCTCCTGGCCCTTCTCGAACCAGCCACCCAGCATCGTGTCGTACTGCGCCGGCAGCGCCGCGATGACGGAGTTCGCCCCGCCCTGCTCCGCCGCCCGTTCGATGCGCGGCCGGTCCTCCAGCGCGGGCACGTGGCCCAGGCCGATGTTCTCCGACACGCTGAACTGGTAGCGCACGAAGTCCTGGAACACCGCCCCGAAGCGGCTGCGCAAATCGTCCGCGTCCATCCGCGCCGTGTCCACGCCGCCGTACAGAATCTGTCCCTCCGTGGGCTCGTACATGCGCAAGAGCAGCTTCACCAGCGTGCTCTTCCCCGCGCCGTTCTCCCCCACCAGCGCCAGCTTCTGGCCGGGCCGGAGCGTGAGGTTCACGTTGCGCAGCGCCCACGCGTCCTTGCCCGCGTAGCGGAAGGACACGTCGCGCAGTTCGATGGCGTTGGTGCGTCCGCGCGGCGGTGAGACCATGGGCAGGGCCCTGGGAGCGCTCGCCACGGTGGGGATCTCCAGGTAGGCGAAGAGGTTGCTCATGAAGAGCGCGTCCTCGTACATGGAGCCCACGCTGGTGAGGATGCCCTGGAACGCGGCCTGCCCCTGCCGGAACACGGACAGGTACAGCACCATGTCGCCCACGGAGATGCTGGCGGACGCGGCGCGGTTGGCCACGAAGAGGTAGCAGCCGTAGAAGGCCGCCAGCGACACCAGGCCCAGCCCCAGTCCCCACGCCATGCGCTTGCGCGCGAGCGCCCGGTCCTCCGAGAAGAACTTCTGGAACAGCTCGCGGTAGCGCCCCAGCACCAGCGGCCCCAACCCGAAGAGCTTCACCTCCTTCACGGTGCTGTCACGCGTGAGGATCCACTCCAGGTAGTTGAGCTTGCGGCCCTCCGGCGCGCGCCACGAGTACAGCCGGAAGCCCTCCGCGGCCAGGCGCGCCTCCGCGAGGAACGCGGGCACGGACGCGAACAGCAGCACCGCCACGCTCCACGGCGACAGCGCCACCAGCAGCACCGCGTACGTGGACAGGGTGATGACGTTGCGCACGATGCTGAACGCCTGCATCACCAGCGACAGCGGACGCGCGTTCGCCTCGCGCCGCGCGTTCTGCATCTTGTCGTAGGTGTCCGAGTCCTCGAAGTGCCAGAGGTCCAGCTCCAGCGCCTTCTGCAGGATGCGCTCGCTGAGCAGGTTGCCCAGGTGCGCGCGCAACAGGTCCTTGGTGAGCGTGAGGGCCCGGTCCACCACGGACGAGGCGATCATCAGCCCGAACTCCGTGGCCACCAGCCCCAGCACGCGCGAGTGCGCCTCCGCGTCGCCCTTCGCCGCGGCCACCACCGTGTCCACGATGAGCTTGCCCACCCAAGCGATGGCCGCCGGCAGCACCGCGGCCACCAGCGTGAGCGCGCCCAGCACCACCGCGCCCCGGGGGCTCGCCCGCCAGAAGAGCTGGAAGGTGCCCGGCAGCTGCTTGAAGAGGACGCCCGCGTTCTTCAGGCGGGCGCGGAATGAAGTCGGGGGTGGGGGTGGCGGACGTGGCAAGGTGCCGCCCCTCATAACGCCCCGGCGCCCATCGCGCTGGACTTCCCTGCTTTCAGGACGCCGGCGTGCCGTGGCCGTCCGGCAGGGCGGTGGACGGGGCGGCGTGCCGGGAGATGAGCACGTCGCAGCGCGAGTTTCGCAGCACGCCCTCGCTCAGCGCGGAGCGCGGATTCGCGGTGGTCATGCCCAGCGTCAGCAGGTCCGCTTCGCGCTCATGGGCCTCCGCGAGGATGCACTCGCGCGGGTCCCCGAAGCGCAGGCGGCTCTCCAGCACGCGGCCCGTCTCGCGGTACGGCGCCAGGAAGCGCCCGAGCGCCCTGCGGGCCGCATCCTCCGCCTCCTGCCGCAGCCGCAGCTGCTGCGCCATGGGGGCGTCCTGGCGGCGCTGGGCCTCCTCCGCCTCGCGCAGGTCCACCACGTGCAGCACCTCGATGGGCGTCGACGGCGGACACAGGCGCATCGTCAGCTCCAGCCCCCGGCGGGACTCGCGCGAGAAGTTCACCGCGACGAGCGGCCGGTGGTAGACGCGGCCCGGGTGCGGCATCACCACCAGCACGGACGCGTCCACCTCCCGCACCAGCCGCATCACCATGCAGTCGTCCGGCAGCGGCGTCAGCGCGGGGCTCGGGTGCGGCCGGCCCACCACCAGCACCTCCACGCCCTGGTCCTTGGCCAGCTCCGCCGCCTCGTGGGGCGCGTCACCGGTGCGCAGCTCCTCGCGCACGTCCACGTCCGGCCGCTGCCGCAGCCGCTTCGCGGCGGACGTCACCGACCGGCGCAGGCACCGCTCGCCGGCCACCGCCCCGTCCGGGCCCTTGTGGCCGTCCCGCGGCCGGCTCACGTGCAGCACGCTGAAGGCCGCCCCATGCGCCAGCGGGAGCCGGAGCGCGCGGGCCAGCGCGAACTCGGATTGCAGGGAGAAGTCCAACCCCACCGCCACCCGGCGCAGCCCCCGCTGGCCGCGCGGCAGACCGTCGGTCAGCAGCGGCACGCTCTTTCGGAAAGACACGGTTGGCTTCATCTCGACTCCCTTCCGCGCCACCGCGGTGGACGCACCGCATGAATGGGCCTTTCGCTCACGCGGGCCCTCATGGACATACATTCAACGCGCTGCGTGCGTGTGCCACCCGGATTGGGCAGGCGGGCAGGCCTTCCGTCCTCTGGACGGCGTCCTGTTTCTGTAACGTTTTCAGGGGGACGCACCGCTTCGTTCAAGGCCCCCGGGGCAGGCGTCCGTCCAGTGCAGGTGTTTCAACGGTTTGTGACGTTCAGCGCGAGACCTTGTGAATGGAGGCCGCTTTCAGCGGCTCGGCCAGCCCTTTGCAAAGACCTCCGCACGGCTCCTCACGGGGCCATGGGCGGCGGGTCGGACGGCAGGACGCAAGGGAGCGGGACATGCGCGGGGTCATCACCGGACGTGAGGTGGTTGCCAACCTGGGACTCATCTACCGGGAGTTTGGAACAGCCTGTGTGTTGCGCTGTCTGTGGGTGATGGTCAGCGGCAAATCCACCACCTTCCTGGAGGTGGCGTGTCCCTGCGAAAAGATGCGGCAGTGAGCACGCGCCGCTGAGAACAGTCCGGGCCGCGAAGGAAGCACCTGGCTTCCCGCGGCCCGAACGGTTTCAACGGTGGTGTGGGGTGTACCGCTAGCGCTGATACGGATCCGCGTCACCGCGACGCACTTCCTCGCGCTCGTCGGCCTTGTCCTTGATGGCGTGCTTCACGTCCTCGACCACGCCCTTGACCTTGCCCTTGAGCGTGTCCGCCTTGCCCTCGGCTTCCAGGGAGCGGTCGCCCGTCGCGACACCCACGGTCTCCTTCACCTTGCCCTTGGCCTTGTCAGTCCACTCGCCCATGGCGTCCTCCTGACGTCGGTGTGTGAATCGTTGTGGAGGACAACGTGCGCACGTCGCATGCGTGCGGCAGGGGCTGGCAGCTCGTCCGCCCGCCCGGCCGCCCTGCTCGGGCCGGGGAGCGAACGCGACAGCCTGGAATGTCAGGCAATGAACAGTGCGCGGCGTGAGCCGGAACGGCACACGACCGGCCCGGCCTGGCCGCTACGTCCCTGTTATTCACGGAGCCCCGGGAGTCTTCGTCACGACACGAAGACGTTGCATTGACGCACCCGCGCTTCGCCCTCAGGCTTGCGCGGTCCTCCTCGACCCAGCTCCCGATGAAACCGTCTTCGCCCACCTCGACCCAGGCGCTGCTCTTCAGGCTGCTGTTGCTGCGCACGCTGGTCGTCACGGTCGCGGTGGCGCCGGCCATCTACGTCGACATCCAGTTGCTGGACGTGGACGCGAGCCACCTGGGGTTCGTGCTGGGGGTCGTCACGCCCATCGTCATCGGCGGGCTGGCGCTGGTGGTGCCCATCGGGGCGGTGGGGGCGCTCCTGCGGCACGCGATGGAGGCGGAGGCGAGCCCCGCGGAGCGGCTGGGGCGGCTGCTGCGGCTGCCGGGCGTGCTCACGTTCGTGGAGGCGCAGTCCGGGTGGTTTTTGGGGGGCATCTTCTTCAACGGCGCCATCGGCCTGGCGCTGGACCGGCCGCCGCGCGTCATCCTGGTAGGCGTGGCGGTGGCGATGAGCGCGGGGCTCTTCAGCGCGCCCATCATGTACATGCTCTATGAGAAGGCGCTGGCGCCGGTGACGCTGGAGGCGTTCCGCCGCGCGCCGCACGAGCGCCCCGCGGGCGAGGGCCTGTTCCTGCCCCGGCAGAGCTGGTTCCTGCCGGCCATCGTCGTGTCCGCGCTGCTGATCACCTGCATCACGAGCATCGCCACGCTGCAGCTGCGGCTGGAGAAGAACCTGTCGTCGCTGGCGGACGACCTGGAGCTGTCGGGCGAGTACCGGGGCGCGGCGCGGGTGCGCGCGCGCATCCAGCCGTTGCAGCGGGACCTGACGTTGCCGGTGGCGTTCCTGGGCGGGTTCGCGGCGATGGGGGCCATCTTCACGGCGGCGTGGGCGGCGCGACGGCTGGCGCAGGGCGCGAGGGCGGTGGGGGCGTCGCTGGACGCGCTGGTGGAGGGCCGCGCGTCGCCGCCGCAGTGGGTGTCCACGGACGAGCTGGGCGACCTGTCCGCGCGCACGTGGCTCCTCTATGAGCAGTTGCAGGAGCTGCCCCGGGCGCTGAGCTCGTCGGCGGGGCACCTGGCGGAGGCGGGCACGCGGCTGACGGAGGCGAGCGACCAGCAGAACCGCACGCTGTCGCGGCAGGCGTCCGCCATCCACCAGGCGCGTACGACGGCGCAGGAGATCCAGCAGATGTCGAAGCTGGCGGCCAGCCGCGCGGGCAGCGTGCTGCAGGTGGCGGAGCGCGCCGCGGCGATGGGCAAGCTGGGCGAGGAGTCGCTGGCGGGCACGGAGCAGGGGCTGGACGACATCCGGGGCCTGACGCACGGGCTGAACCAGCAGGTGGTGGACCTGGGCACGCGGGCCCGCGAGGTGGGCCGGGTGTCGGAGGTGGTGAAGTCGCTGGCGGACCAGTCGCACATGCTGGCCATCAACGCGGCCATCGAGGCGAGCCGCGCGGGTGAGCAGGGCCGGGGCTTCGCGGTGGTGGCCCGGCAGATGCGCGAGCTGGCGGACCAGTCCATCAAGGCCACGGGCCAGGTGCGCGGCCTGCTGGAGGGCATGGAGGCCGCGACGGGTGAGGCGGTGACCACGGCGGACAAGAGCTCGCAGGGCGTGGAGGCCGCGCTGGTGCCGCTGCGCAAGAGCGGCGAGCGGCTGCGGGAACTCATCAAGCTCACGCACGAGTCCGCGGCGGCGGTCCGTCAGATTGCCGAGGCAGTGGCGCAGCAGCACGCGGGCGTGGATCAGCTGTTCAGCGCGGTGAGCGAGATGGACGAGCTGATGGCCGCGACGCTGCGGCAATTGGGCACGACGCAGGAGGCCGCGACGGCGGTGGCCCAGGCGACGGGCCAGGTGTCGGAGCTGGCGGAGCGGTACGTTTCCTAGTCTGGCATTCCGTCTGCCATTGCATTAGCTTCAGCGCCGGTCGAAAAACGGCGGACCGGTTCGGTGAGCCCCGGTCACTTCCATGGTGGAAGCACTTGTCCGTCTCCTTCGGGATTCAGGACCCACGGCCCTTCGAAGGCATTCGTGTGCCTTCGCGAGGTCCACCATGAAGCTGAATCACCTTGATCTGCAGGTCCCCGACGTCCAGGCCACCGCCCGCTTCTTCACGCGCTACTGCGGCTTCACGTCGCACGCGAAGAACCACGACTCGCCCGCCATCGCCATCCTCGGCGGGACGGATGGCTTCGTGCTCGTCCTCCAGCGCCGTAAGCGCGACACCGACGTCTTCCCTAAGGACTTCCACGTCGGCTTCCTCCAGGACTCCGAAGCCCCCGTGCTCGCCTTCCATGAGCGCGTGAAGGCGGACGGCCTGGAGGTGTCCGACGTCATCCGCAACAACCGGGGCACCCTGGTCTACTGCCGTGCCCCGGGCGGCATCCTCGTGGAGGTGAGCTGCCGCCCCTGACAAGGGTCAGCCGGTGCTCCGCAGGAAGTGCCAGTCGAGTTGCTGGGGGCGCGGCAGTGTCCATTCGAGCTGACGCGCCTGGGGCAGCTCGACAGGCCGCTGCCGCGTGACCGCCAACCTCCCGCTCACGCTTCGAATCAGGCGCAGCAACTGGTCCCGGTCCAGGCGAACACGCCCGTAGTGGGAGAGCTGAATGGCTTCGAGCTCCGCTGCATCCACCCGGGAGCCGTGATGGGCGATGTAACGCGCCAGCCGGGGTCCCAGTGCGTAGTGGAGCTTCCGCGCGGTGAGCAGGGACCGGACCACACACAGACCCGTGTAGGGATTCTCCTCCAGGTTGATTTCGAGCACCCGCTCGCGCACGGCCCGGAAGAAGGCGTCTCCGTACACCTGGCGCGCACGCCCCTTGCGGGTATCCAGCTCCGCGGCGACGGCCTCCACGTTGAGGAAGGTCGTCCTCGGAAGGTGGGCGAAGTCCCCTCCGGGGACGAGCTTCTGCTGGAAGGCCCAGGTGGACTCCAGGGTCCAGATATCGACCGGGAGCTTCTGGACCTGGAGCCGCAGCCCTCCGAACCGGTTGACCCGGACCAGCTCCCGGGCGAAGGCCTCCCGCAGCGCCTCCCCCGTCGCTCCCGCCACGACCAGGTCGACGTCGCGAGGCGCCGCCGTTGCCGATACGGCCAGCAGGTCCCGCAGCGTTCCTCCGAAGACGAAGACCTCCCAGCCATGCTCCCGGAAGACGTCCAGGAGCGTCCGCATCGCACCGTGCCAGGGATGCGGCACACGGGTGACGAAGTCGCTCAGACGCCTGCGCAAGGCACCCACGGGATCGTGGATGACCGCGCTATCCGTGGGTGAGCTGCGCATGAAGGTCGCAAGCGAAGGTGTCTGTCATTCCACAGACGTAGTCGGTCACCAACTGGTAGCGGTGATACAGCGGAGGAAGGCTTGAGCTTTTGCAGGCGGCTTCGAACGCAGTCCGGTAGTTCCTCGACAGCAGGTTGTAGACCTTGCCTTCAGGGCTCTTGTTGAACTTCTTCCAGGCCTTGCCCGTGGTGTCCACGGGGACCGGACATTCGCGGGCCCCCTCCCAGAAGATGTCCATCAATCCATGGATGACACGGCGGCCCAGGGTCTCCAGCCGGAGCGTCTCCGGGGCGCTGTAGACGCGCTCGCGCCCGAACCGCTTGCACACCTCGATGAGGCGGGACGCGCCGCTGGCGCTGATGAGGTCCCCCTGCTCCAGCGCCTCGCCCTGCATGAGCCGGGCGTAGTTCCGCTGGAAGGCCGCGAGGATTTCCTTCTTGGACTCGCCAATGACCACCGTCCGGAAGTGCTGCGCGAGGGCCTCGTCCCGAGCCCGTCCTTCCAGCGGCGTGTCCGCCTTTTCGATGTACTCGTGGACGGTCTTGAGGACGGACTTCGCCATGCCAGAGTCGTCGTGCTGCTCCAGGAAGGCTTCGACCTCCCGCCAGCTCACGATGCCCTTCTTGACCCCGTCCTCGATGTCCACGGTCGCGTAGACCATGTCGTCACAGGCTTCGACCAGATATGCGATGGGGTTGCGTGCGGAGCCAGTGCCCGTGAGCGACCGGATCAGGTCGACCTTGTTCTGTTCCGAGGCGAAGTAGCCCGGCTTCTTCGTGTCGGCGGGTCCACCCTCGGAGGTCGCATCCGAAGCGGCGGTGTACTTCATCGCGGCCGACAGCGTTCCCACCGTCAGGTTCAGCCCGTAGGAGTCCGCGAGCAGTTGAAGGCGCGACACGATGCGTAGCGTCTGGGCGTTTCCCTCGAACATCAAGAAATCGTTCCGGAGCTGGCCGACACGCGCTGGAAGCCGCTCCGTCCCAGGGTAGAGCGCCTGCCCCGCCTCGCCGAAGTTCTTCTTGAACCAGCTGCTGATGGCTTCCTCTCCCGCATGACCGAACGGGGGGTTGCCCAGGTCGTGAATGAGGCCGCACGTCGCCGCGATGGCTTCGATGTCGAGAACCTGCTGGACGGACTCCAGGTGGTGCTCCCGCAGCATCCACCGGGCCGCACCCCGCGCGAGGCCTCGGGCCAGCGTCGAGACCTCCATGGAATGCGTCAGGCGCGTCCGGACCGCGTCGTTCGGCTCCAGCGGAAAGACCTGGGTCTTGTCCTTCAGGCGCCGGACGGGAGTGGAGAAGACGGCCCGATCGTAGTCCCGGTCGAAGTGGGTCCGGCCATCGTCCTCCAGCGGCGTCGAACCGCGGCCGCCTTCCGCCTCGCGGATCCGCGTGTCACACAGCAAGGTCTTCCAATCCAGCGCCATGGTGCCCCCCCATCTCGACGATGGCGCCAAACCTAGCGGGGAGGTCTGACATGGGACGACCCGACGCGCCCCCTTTCAGCCGCTCCGCGCCATGCGGAGCGGCGGCTGTTCCCCGGCGTCCTCCATGGGCGGCACGTAGGGCCAGCCCTTCAGCGGCCCCTTCCCTGCCTCGCGCGTGAGGTAGTCCGCCGCGATGTTCGCGCTCTCCATGATGGTCAACAGGCCGCTGCCCGGGTGCGTGCCGCCGCCCACGAAGTACAGCCCCTCCACCTGCGCGTTCTTCACGCGCGGCCGCAGGGGGCCCAGCTGCAGCCACGTGTGCGACAGGTTGAACACCGCGCCCCGGAACACGTTGAAGTCGTCCCGCCACGTCTCCGCCGTGAAGTAGCGCTCCGCCTTCACGTGCTCGCGCAAGCCCTTGATGCCCACCTTCTCCAGCATCTTCGGGATGCGCTCGCGCAGCGTCGCTTCCGTCTTCGCCCAGTCCACCGGGCGCGCCGTGTTGGGCGTGGGCACCAGCACGTACAGCGTGGAGTGCCCCTTCGGTGCTCCCGTGCCGTCCGTCACCCCCGGGTTGCACACGTAGAAGGGCGGGTCGTCCACGTCCACCGTGCGGTCCTCCAGCGCATCCCGGTCCGTGCGCCGGGCGCTCTCCGACAGGTAGATGAGGTGGTGCGGCAGGTCCGCGTACGCCGTGTCCACGCCGTAGTACGCCATGAACGTGCTGCACGAATACTTCGCCCGCTCCAGCGCTCCGTCCGACAGCCGCGTGCCTTCCCGCAGCTCCGGCGCCAGCAGCTTCTGCGCCGCGTAGGCCAGGTCCGCGTTCACCACCACCGCGTCCGCGTCCAGCACCTCGCCATCCGCCAGCTTCACGCCCACCGCGCGCCCGGCCTCCGTGCGCACGCGCTCCACCGCCGTGCCCATCCGGAACGTCACGCCCAGGTCCTGGGCACACCTCATCATGCCGCGCGCCAGCTCCCGGAAGCCGCCCTGCACGTGCCACACGCCGAAGCACAGCTCGATGAACGGAATGACGCTGAACACCGACGAGCACGTCGTCGGGTGCAGCCCCAGGTACTTCGACGGGTACGCCAGCGCGTACGTCATCCGGTCGTCGTGGAAGAACGAATCCAGCTGCTTGTAGAGCGTCTGCCACGGCTTGAAGCGCAGCGTGGGCGCCAGCCGCCACGGCGCGTAGTAGTCCAGGCTGCCCGCGTTCGTGCAGATGAACTTCTCGTACGCGAGCGCGTACTTCCTGCGCCCGTCCTCCATCCACTCCTGGAGCGCGCGCCCCTTGCCCGCGCCGAACCTCTCCAGGTCCTGGCCCATCCGCTCCAGGTCCCGCCGCGTGTCCAGGTGCGTGCCGTCCCAGAAGTGCACGCGCGTGTTCGGATCCACCGGCACCAGCGTGACGTAGTCCTCCAGCCGCTTCCCCGAGCGCCAGAAGATCTGCTTCAGGATGCCAGGCAGCTGGAGGATGGACGGGCCCGTGTCCACGGCGTACTCGCCGTCCCGACCCAGCGTCAGGCCCTTCATGCGGCCGCCGGGCACCGCGTCCTTCTCCACCACGGTGACCCGGAAGCCCTGCCCCGCGAGGTTGATGGCGGCCGTCAGGCCCCCAGGGCCCGCGCCCACGACGATGACGTGCTGAACCATGTGCCTCACGATGCCCGGCCCCGTGCCGGCTGGCGACTGTCCTTGCAGGACGGCCCGGACGAAAAAGCGTTTCCGTCCGGGACTCCAGGCGCTCCGCCAGGCGTTGGCTCCCAGGGGACCCGCCTGCGAGCGTTCGCTGGTAGACGGGCCAACATCCTGAATCCCCGGGGGGCCTGGCCTCCTGTAGCCTGCGACGCGCATCCATGAATTCCCCCCCGGAGG
>NZ_RAWL01000020.1:0-40843 GCF_003668885.1 Corallococcus sp. AB049A
GTGGCGGGGGACAGGGGGCCGCCGACGAGGAGCTTCGGGTAGTACTCCACGCCCAGCTGGGCGGCGGCGTTGGCCCAGCCGAAGTCGTAGATGTACTCGCCCATGCTGTGGAACTTGAGGTAGGCGGGCGCGGCGGCGACCAGCTTCTTTCCGCGCCACAGCGTCAGGTGGTGCGGGGCCCAGCCGGTGTCCTCGGTGGCGCTGCCGCTCTCCTCCATGGCGGACAGCCACGCGTGGCGCACGAAGGGGGGCGCGCCGCCGGCGACCAGGGCATCCCATTGGGCGGCCGGGACATCGCGGATGGCATCGAGAATGCGGACCTGGAGCGGGGTGTCGGCGGGCACGGGAGCAGTCTTAACGCGGGCCTGTCTCCTTCGCTCCCGTTCGTCCCGCTGGAGGGCACCCGGGCAGGCAGGCCCGCCCGGGGCGGCTCAGGAGGCCGGCTCAGGAGGCCGGCTCAGGAGGCCTTCTTGCGGGGCGAGGCCTTGTTCCGGGCGGCCATCACCCGGGCCACGTTGTCTTCAATCCAGGTGGTCAGCGCCTCCACGTGGACGGCGACCTCTTCACCCAGGGGCGTGAGGCTGTAGTCCACGTGCGGGGGAATCACGGGGTGGGCCTCGCGGTGCACGAAGCCGTCCTGCTCCAGGGACTGGAGCGTCTGGGCGAGCATCTTCTCGCTGACCCCGCCCACCTTGCGGCGCAGCTCGCTGAAGCGGTGGGTGCCCTCTTCCTTGAGCGCGACGAGCACCAGCACGCCCCACTGGCTGGTGACGTGCTCCAGGACGCCGCGCGAGGGACACATGGGCGCGTACAGGTCCCCGCGCTGCTTCACCTTCTCCAGCAATGGACTGCCCTTGCGTGGCTTCATGACGGGACACTTACCATGGGGTGCGTACTTACGAAAAGTGAGTACCCCCGTTACGGTAAGCCCCAGTCCGATTTCGCGCCTGGAGCGCGGGTTCAGGAAAGGGCGGAGCCATGTTCGTTGTCACGGGAGCCACGGGGAAGCTGGGGCAGTACGTCGTCGAGGGGTTGCTGAAGAAGGTGCCGGCGAACCAGGTGGCGGTGGCGGTGCGCAACCCGGACAAGGCGAAGGCCTGGGCGGCGAGGGGCGTGCAGGTGCGCCAGGTGGACTACGACCGGCCGGAGACGCTGAACGGGGTGTTCTCGAAGGGGGACACAGTGCTGCTCATCTCGGCGAACGAGGTGGGCAAGCGCTTCCCGCAGCACTCGGCGGTGATTGAGGCGGCGAAGAAGGCGGGCGTGAAGCTCCTGGCCTACACGAGCATCCTGTTCGCGGACCGGAGCGGCCTGTCGCTGGCGGGCGAGCACAAGGCGACGGAGGAGGCCATCCGCGCGTCGGGCCTGCCGTACGTGTTCCTGCGCAACGGCTGGTACGTGGAGAACTACACGGAGCACATCGGGCCGGCACTGCAGTACGGCGTGGTGCAGGGCAGCGCGAAGGAGGGCCGGGTGGCCACGGCGACGCGCGAGGAGTACGCGGACGCGGCGGTGGCGGTGCTGACGGGCACGGGCCACGAGAACCAGGTGTACGAGCTGGCGGGGGACTCCAGCTTCAGCCTGCCGGAGTACGTGGCGGAGCTGTCGCGCCAGTCCGGCAAGCCGGTGAAGTACGTGGACCTGCCGGTGGCGGAGTACTCCGCGGCGCTGCAGCAGGTGGGCGTGCCCAAGCCCTTCGCGGACACGCTGGCGGACGCGGACGCGGGCCTGTCGCGCGGGGAGCTGAACGACACGAGCCGCACGCTGAGCCGGCTGATTGGCCGGCCCACGGCGCCGTTCGGGAAGGCGATTGGCGCGGCGCTGAAGCAGGGGTGAGTTCTGGGGGGATGCCCCCTGGCCCGCGAGGTCTCCTCGCGGGTCAGGCTTCCTCGTCAGGGAGGAGCGTGCGGAGCAGTTCGTCATCGGGACCGAGCGGCTGCCAGCCGGGCGGTGGCGGATGGGCGAGGAGCGCATCGCCGGCCCGGTCAACGCGCTCCTTGTGGGTTTCTGGGGTGTAGGCGAACCACGTCCCGAGCCCCAAGGCGACCTCTCCCCGGCTTACGTCGTCCAGCGCACCCGGCCAACCATTTGGGAACCTCTCGGCCAACTCGCGCACGAGGACATCACGAACCAAACGCGTGACCTGCCTGCGCTGCTGCGCCTCGTACAGCAAGCCGCTTAGGACCTGTACGGCAGCAACGTCGTTGCCAAGCTCGTCGGCCAGGGCATACAGCGGAATGGCAGGGCGTGCTTCGGCAAAAGCGATGAGGGAGTCAAAGCCACGTTCACGAACCCTCTCGTACAGGCGCGCCTTGATGTTGCCCCGCCAAGCTTCTCCGCCGCTCATCGGCTTCTCCCGGATGTGAAGCTCATCGGGATTCTGTAGTCCCGCATACGCATCGCGACCTCCTTCAGGATCTCATTCCGCATCAATCTTCGGCCGGCCTTCATCTCGGCTTTAAACAGTACCTCCATCAACATCCGGTTCCACTCACCGGGCCACATGCGCCCCAGCTTCCAGTTCCCTCCACCGTGAATCGCTTCGTGGTGGGCCTGCTCCAACCGGACGCAAAACTGGTCGATGTCCATGTCGCCCTTGAAGCCGCGCTGTTCGAACCACTCGCGGTGCTCTTGCGGTAGGACATGGTGCTTCGGAGCGTCCGACATGCCCGCCCCCGTCCTGCCGGTTTCGTGCATGCCGCGCACCTCGGGACTGTCCCCCAGCGCGTCGCGCACGCCCTTGGGTAGGTCCTGATGCGCCTGGGCCATCATGACCTGTCCGCTTTGAATCAGGACGGCCGCGCTGACGGCAGGAACGGAGATGACGCCCGCCTGCACGAGCCGCCGCATCATCTCTACCCACTCGGCGGAGACCACCATCCGCGAGCCCACCATGACTCCACCCGAACTCATCACGAGGCCCACGCCGAGCGTCGCGGGAGCCGAGGGCGGCACGCGTGGCAGGGACATCTTCAGCGTGGAAATCATCGTGACCAGCTCCACCGCCTGCATGGCCGCGATGACCTGCCCGCCGAACCTCATGGTCGCTCGAGTTTCTCGCTGGAGCGTGTCGAACTCACGCGTCAGCCTCCCCATCAGCTCGGGCATCGCGGTGGTCGCCGCCTCCACCCGCTCCGGGTCCAGTGATGCGAGGTCCGTGAGCGTGGGCTCCATCAGCCCCTGCACGCGATGAAGGTCCATGAATATCTTCTCGACGCTGCACATGGGGCAGTTGCGAAGCACGGCGTCCCCGAGGTGCAGAAAGTCCACCCAGGTGGACAGCAGCAGGGTCCCGAACTGAGCAGCCTGGAGCTTCGGCCCTGTCATGCGCAGCAGGCCCAGCTCCATGTCCGAGTCGCCGACTTCCGAGGCCGCATTCGTCAGGGCGGTGGCGCTTCCGAGCGCGCCATGAAGCCACGTCACTTGCTTGGAGCCCTGGTCGAGGTAGCGCGTGAAGACGCCGGTGAGGCCCCATCCCCCAAGGGCTGGAGGGCGGGCCGCCAGCTTGGAGAACGCGGCTTCGACGCGGGTCAGGGCGCCCTTCACCTCGCCCGTGGCCTGGAGGACTGCCTGACGTGTCAATGCCGCGCTTCGGGCCCCGCCGCCCCCAACAGCGACCTCCGTGCTGCCGTCTCCCACGGCTGTCACGTCGTCACGCGGTTGCTGGCGGCGCAGGAGTCGTTGCTCGGGCCCGGAGGAGTAAGTCTCTCGCGGCGCGTAGCTCAGGCTCCGGCCATATCCAGGCACCTGCGACACGGAGGCGCATCCCGTGGCCATCAGGACCAGGACCAGCACCAGGGCGTCAGCGCGCATCGTCCACCCCGAGGCCCAATGAGGCGAAGGCGCCTGTCCGCGGCATTCCTCCCGGCGATGGGAGCAGCAGCGTGCCGCCCGTCCCCACCGCGTAGAGCTTTCCACCCAGGAATCTCCAGCGGAGCTCAGCGGACCCCAGATATCGCGCCCCCGGCTGTCCCATGCCCACCCCGAGGCCGTTCACCTGCACTTCGAGGCTGCGCGCGAAGAGTTGCACCGCCACGCGCCCATCCACGTCAAGGCGACCCCATGAGAAGGCTTCCGCGCCCAGCGACACCTTCAGGTGCTTGGAGAGGCCTCCATAGCGGACCGCGTCCCAGCCCACTTCCGCCTCGCCGTAGGCGGAGTACCCATCCGGGAAGAGGGCCTTCGCCAGCGGCACTCCCTGCGGCCCCGCCGCCTTGAAGCGCGCCAGTTCGTAGTCCGGGCCGAAGAAACCCTGACGGAAGCCGCCGTGCTGCCTGCGCATCTCCAACCGCAGCCGTAGATCCAACGTGGGCGTCAATGCATCCACGCCCGCGCCCACCACCGCGCCCCACGCGCCGCCCTCACCGGGCCGTCCGCCCCAACCGGCGAGAAGGTGCGCCTCGAAGCCTGGCCGCACGACCACCACGGCGGTGCCATCCAGGTGCGCCAGCGTCACCGAAGGCGCGCGTCCTCCAGCCCGCCCCCAGTCATGCACGGCGGAGAGGGCCAGCGTGTAGCGGCCCTGCTCGCGGGGCTGGCCGAAGAGGACGTGCTGCACATCCAGCGAGACTTCCGCCCCCAAGAGGCGCGCACCCAATACGTCCGAGGCGAATGCCTGCGTGTAGAGGGGCCCCAGCGTGCCGGTGAGGAAGCCTCCCGCTGGGTGGTAGTCGGGATTGCTTCGGTTGGAGTAGCGCCGCACGAGATGTGCCGACAGCAGGCTGTAGGACTCCAGCGCGCCGAACCAGATGCCCACGGGCGCGTTGTCCGAGCCCAGCTTGAGTCCGCGCACCACCTGCCCGAAGTCGGAGAGGTTGTCCCAGTCCTCCCTCCTCACGTGGCCCGTCCCGCCCCACGCTCGCAATCTGATTGGTGCGCCGAGGTTGAGCCCGAACTCTGGACCCCCATCCAGGATGAGCGTGGGCTCCAGTTGGACGAAGCCTTCGGGCTCACCGCCGCCTGAGCGCGGAAGGAACGCGAGCGACGCCACCTCCAGCCGTGCCAGTGAAGACCAGGAGCGGGATGGCTCCTTGGGGACTGGAGGCTCGGAGTCAGTCGAATCCGCAGCCGCTCCTCGCATGGGAAGGAGCCCCAGCCACAGCACCGCCCACCAGCGGTTGCCCATTGCTCGCGCCTCCTGACCGCACTCCGGTGCGGCGTGCAGAACCCGGTGATAGCGGTCAGGTCCGACACGTCAGCCGAGCCGGGCGAGGCCTGCTCCAGAACGCATGGTGTTGGGGCTCTCGCCTCAGGACTCCCTCTCCTTCTGGTTGCGCGATTTGTTAGAGAACTTCTGGCGACCTGCTTGGGCGCGGTGGCCGCATCTGCAAAAGGGAGAGGACGCCGATGATCGTCGTCACGGGAGCCACGGGCCGGTTGGGCCGTTTCGTCGTCGAAGGCCTGTTGAAGAAGGTCCCCGCGAACCAGGTGGCGGTCGCGGTTCGCAATCCGGACAAGGCAAAGGATTGGGCCGCGCGTGGCGTGCAGATCCGCAAGGCGGACTACAGCCACCCGGAAACGTGGGATGGCGTGTTCTCCGCCGGGGACACGGTGCTGCTCATCTCTTCGAGCGAAGTGGGGCAGCGCCGCAAGCAACACCAGACCGTGGTGGACGCGGCGAAGCGGGCCGGCGTGAAGCTCTTGGCCTATACGAGCATCCTGCACGCGGACACGTCGCGGATGGTGCTGGCGCCGGAGCACCTGGACACGGAGAAGGCCATCCGCGCGTCAGGGCTTCCGTTCGTGTTCCTGCGCCACAGCTGGTACCTGGAGAACTACACGGAGGCCGCGAAGCGCACGCTGGAGCAGGGCGTGCTCCGGGGCTGCGCGAAGGACGGCCGCGTCGCTCCCGCCACCCGGCAGGACTACGCGGACGCCGCCGTGGCGGTGCTCACCGGCACGGGTCATGAGAACCAGGTGTACGAGCTCGCGGGTGACACCGGCTTCACGCTGGCCGAGTACACAGCGGAACTGTCCCGCCAGTCCGGCAGGACCGTGACGTACCAGGACCTGCCTCCGGCCGACTTCGCCGCCGCGCTCCAGCAGGCCGGCCTGCCCAAGGGCTACGCCGACGTGCTGGCCAACTCCGACGAAGGCATCGCCCGGGGCGACCTGAACGACACCAGCCGCACGCTGAGCCGCCTCATCGGCCGGCCCACCACGACGCTGGCCGAGGCGCTGGCCGCCACGCTCAAGCAGGCGTGATGTTGAGCCACTTCGCGGCATCACTCGACGGAGACGAAAGGCTCGCGAGCACCTGATGCAGCTTCGCCTCAATCTCCGCGATGGAGGCGGATAGCGCCTCGGGTGCCAGCTGAGCCACGTCTTCCAGCTCCGTCGCCAGATGGATGGCGTGACGGAGCTCGGGGGGGACTTCCATCGCTTCGAGCCGCGACAGCAGCGCTGGTCCAAAGAGCCGGCTGCATGCTCCGGCGGGAGCGATGCTCCCCAGCATCAGCGCACGGCACATACCCAGGGCCGTGACCGCCACGAAGCGCTGGACCTCTTCAAGCCCCGAGGCCTGAAGGGTCATGACTGCTCCTTGTTCGGGGGGCGCAGGATTCACAGGTTGCTCCATCCGGGTTTGACCTTGAGGTTGAAGACCTTGCCGGATGCACTTTCGAAGTAGTGAAGGGACACCTTCTCGCTTCCGACCCAGCCATCCTTGTAGACCTTGTGCCAGGTCCCAGGTTCGACTTCCCGAAGCTTCTCCAACAGGGCCTTGTTGGACACAGTGTTCCGGGTCGTCCCATTCTGGACGGCCTTGAACCCAGGAGGATATCCCGGGGCGATCTTCACACTGTCGTGGACGGAAGCGACCCCTCCTCCCTGTCCCGACGGCGAAGGGCTCCCGGTTCCCTGCCAGGCGGAAGCGGCCACGGCGGTGGACGCGACGCCGATGGTGAGTACGCCCTCCGCGAGCGAAATAGACCGAACGCCCCCGGATGCCGCGGCACTCAAGCGCAGACCTGCGTTGGTCTCCGCCGCCAGTGCCGCGCGAGCGAAACCCGGAAGCATGGGACCCTTCGTGGCCACATTCGACGCTCCGCCACCCAGGGCGGCCGTGAGTGCCAGGATGAGGAGCCGGGCTCCGCTGGTCCCCATGACCTTTCCAAAGCGATGCCCCGCGTCCTGCAACTCCTCGAACGTGACCGCTCGCCCTGCTTCCGCGGACAACTGCTCCCAGCCGCTCACGAGCTGGACGAAGTTCTCCACTCCGACGTAGGCGATGACGTACGTGGTGAGCGCGATGGCGATGAGCTTCGTCACGGGCTCGGGCGCCACCAGCAGGGCCATGTAGGCCGCCATGGCGGTGGAGATCATCGCCTTGAGCGTCAGGGGATTGATCACCTCCGCCACGGCACCCTGGACGCCATCCCAGACTCCGTCCCATGCGAAGGACAGCGCCAGTCTCCTCCGGGCGCTGGCATCCAGGAACGAGAAGCCGTCATCCAACAGGGAAAGGCATTCCGTGGGTGCTTCTTGCTGGGAGCACCATTCCCGGGGCTCCAGTTCCTGCGCGCGCGAAGCCGGGCCCCAGCTGGCGAGCTGGAGGCGGGAAGGGGGCTGTCGCTCGGATTGAAGAGGGAGGCGCATCTCCAGCACGAGCTGAAGCAGCGCCTCCCGGAATCCATCCTCGGGAATGGGAATGGGGTCTACGTTCCGGGGAGGCGTGTAGATGATGGGGACGCCATCACCCGTGTCCAATTGGACGACGCGCGAGGTTGCACATCCCGCGCAGAGCAGTCCAAGGAGCAGGAGACCCAAGCCGCGTTGCTTCATGTCGTCCTCCCGGCACGCATGCCCACGAGGAGCATGCGTGCGGGGACTGACATCCACGGCCGGACCACGACAACCGCCGGGGCGCGACAGGCCCCGGATGATTCAAGACCTCAGGCCACCTGGGCTCCGGCGCCGCTCTGGCGGGCCACTTCGCGCGGCTCCGGGTAGACGGCGCGCTGGGGCGTGGTGATGCGGATGACGCCCAGCTTGGACAGCACGCGCATCACCTGCCACGTGGGGTCGATTTCGAAGGCGCGCGCCGCGAAGTTCGGGCTGCTGCCGTACTTGTGGTGGTTGTTCTGGAACAGCTCACCCATGCACAGCACGTCCACCGGCAGCGTGTTGCGCGACTTGTCCGCGCCCTTGAAGTTCCGGTAGCCGTACTTGTGCCCGCACCAGTTCACGATGGCCCCGTGCACCGGCCCCATCACGAAGTGCACCGGCAACAGCAGGAACATCCAGGCCGACGTCGCGAACGCCACGTAGAACGCCGTGTACAGCGCCACCCAGCCCAGCACCGCGAACCAGGACTGGCCCAGCGTCTCGTCCACCAGCTTCCACTCCGGATAGCCACCCTCGAAGCGCGGCTCCGGCTGGATCTTCCGCGTCAGGATGCCGGTGTAGCGCTCCTTCGTGTGCCACATCATCCGCATCACGTCCTTGAAGTAGTGCGGCGAATGCGGGTCGTTCTCCGTGTCCGAGTACGCGTGGTGCTCGCGGTGCAGGATGGCGTACGCCCGCGGCGACAGGTACGACGAACCCTGCACCAGGTAGGTGAGCAGGTGCATCACCTTCTCCGTGCGCGGCCCCATGCTGTACATCCGGTGCGCCGCGTAACGGTGCTGGAAGAAGCTCTGGAAGAAGACGCAGAGCAGCCAGTGACTGATGAAGAAGATGACGATGGCCATGACTCTCCCGTGTTTACAGACACAGGGCTAACACCCCCCCTGTCACGGCAATGTCAGCGCCCCCCATGTCACCGGCCCCCTCCCGCTCGCCCTGTCCACGGGCGGATAAGGAACCGTTGCCGGCCGCACCCGGGGAGGGCAGAAGGGCACGCGGCGCGTCACCCTCCCTGTACCCAGGAGCTTCCACCGTGGATCGGGCAACCCTCGTCGGCCTGGACAAGCAGCACGTCTGGCACCCCTACACCGCCATGGAGGCGTACATCGCCAGGACGGATCCGCTCGTCGTCGTCCGGGCGGAGGGCGTCTGGCTCCATGACGCGGATGGACGGCGTTATCTGGACGCCAACGGCTCCTGGTGGGTGTCCACCCTCGGACACCGCCACCCGCGCCTCGTGCGCGCACTCACCGAGCAGCTGGGCAGCCTGGCGCACGTCTCGCTCGCTGGCATCACCCACGGCCCGGCCGCCCGCCTGGGCGCGGAGCTGACCGCGCTGGCCCCGGGCGCGGACCGCCCGGACGTGCCCGCGGAGCAGAAGCTGTCGCGCGTCTTCTACACGGACAACGGCAGCACCGCGGTGGAGGTGGCCATCAAGATGGCCGCCCAGTACTGGGCCCAGAACGGCCGGCCCCGCCGCACCCGCTTCATCACGCTCACCGGCGCCTTCCACGGCGAGACGATTGGCTCCACCAGCGTGGGCGGCGTGCACGAGTTCCGAGACGTGTTCGGCCCGCTCCTCTTCGACGTCATCCATGTCCCGTCCCCCGCCGAGGCCGACGGCCACGCGCGCGCCCTGGAGCAGGTGAAGGCCGCGCTCGCCCAGGATCCGGACGGCATCGCCGGCGTCATCCTGGAGCCCGTCATCCAGGGCGCGGCGGGCATGTGGATGTCGTCGCCGGACTTCGTGCGCGAGGTGCGCGCGGCCACCCGGGCGGTGGACACCTTCCTCATCGCCGACGAGGTCTTCACCGGCATGGGCCGCACCGGCGCGCGCTTCGCGGTGGACCTGGCCGGCGTGGTGCCGGACCTCCTGTGCCTGGCCAAGGCGCTCAGCGGGGGCCTGCTGCCCTTCGCCGCCACGCTCGCGTCGGAGCGCATCTTCCAGGGCTTCCTGGGAGCGAAGGACCGGGCGCTCTATTACGGGCACTCGTACTGCGGCAACCCGCTGGGCGCGGCCGTGGCGCGCGAGGTGCTGGCCGTGTACCGCGACGAGGACGTGCTGGGGCAGGTCCAGCGCAAGGCGCCGCGCGTGAAGGCCGCCTTCGAGCGCATGGCCGCCACCCTCCCCGGACTGGAGCGCCCGCGAGCGGTGGGCATGGTGGGCGCGGTGGACCTGGGCGGCGGTGGCTACTTCGCGGACAGCGGCTGGCGCGTGTACGAGGCCGCCCGCCGGCGGGGCCTCTACCTGCGCCCCATGGGCAACACGGTCTACATCGCGCCCGCGCTCAACATCCCGGACGCGGACCTGGACCTGCTGCTCCAGGGCGTGGAGGACAGCCTGCGCGAGGTGGCGGCGGGCTGAGTCGTCACTCGCCACCGGCGCGTGCCGGGCAGCCCCCTCCCGCCTTCCGGTCCTCCCAAGGCCGTCACCGTGCGCATCCGTTGAGTCAGGCGCCGTGCCGGTGCCGGCCCTTGAGGAGGGAACCGCCGTGACACTCGAAACCCACCGTCCTCGGACGGGCCCCGGCCTGCCCGCCGGGTTGACACCGGACAGCGTGGAGCTGTTCCGCGCGCAGCTGCGAGGCTCGCTCATCCAGCCGGGTGACGCCGACTACGCGGAGGCGTGCCAGCTGTACAACGCGATGATCCACAAGCGCCCGGCCATGGTGGCCCGCTGCGCGGACGTGGCGGACGTCATCGCCGCGGTGGCCCTGGCCCGCGAGCGCAAGCTGGACCTGGCCGTGCGCGGCGGCGGCCACAACGGCGGCGGACTGGGCCTGGTGGACAACGGGCTGGTCATCGACCTGTCGCGCATGCGCGGCGTGCGCGTGGATCCGGAGGCCCGCACGGTGCGCGTCTCCGGCGGCGCCGTCTGGGGGGACGTGGACCACGCCACGCACGCCTTCGGGCTCGCGGTGCCCTCCGGCATCATCTCCACCACGGGCGTGGCCGGGCTCACGCTGGGCGGGGGCCTGGGCCACCTCACGCGCCGCTTCGGGCTCACCATCGACAACCTGCTCGCCGTGGACATGGTGCTCGCGGATGGCCGCTTCGTCACCGCGAGCGAGGAGAAGCACCCGGACCTGTTCTGGGCCGTGCGCGGCGGCGGCGGCAACTTCGGCGTGGTGACGTCGTTCCTCTTCCGCGCCAACCCCGTGGACATCGTCCTGGGCGGTCCCACGCTCTGGCCCCTGGACCGCGCGGCGGAGGTGATGCGCTGGTACCGCGAGTTCCTGCCGAACGCGCCGGAGGACCTCACCGGCTTCTTCGCCTTCATCACCGTGCCGCCCGCGCCGCCCTTCCCGGAGGAGCTGCACCTGAAGAAGATGTGCGGCGTCATCTGGTGCTACACGGGCGACCCCGCGCGCGCGGACGCATTGTTCGCGCCCGTGCTGGCGCTCAAGCCCGCGCTGCATGGCGTGATGCCCATGCCCTTCCCCATGCTCCAGACCGCGTTCGACGCGCTCTATCCGCCGGGGCACCAGTGGTACTGGCGCGCGGACTTCGTGCGCGAGCTGCCGGACGCGGCCATCGAGCGCCACGTGTCCTTCGCGGAGCGCCTGCCGTCCATGCAGTCCACCATGCACCTGTACCCCATCGACGGAGCGGCGCACCGCGTGGGCCCGCATGACACGGCCTTCCGCTTCCGCGACGCGCGCTGGTCGGAGGTCATCGTCGGGGTGGACCCGTCACCGGAGCGGGCGGCGGACATCTCCACCTGGGCGAAGGAGTACTGGAACGCGCTGCACCCGTACTCGGCGGGCGGCGCGTACGTGAACTTCATGATGGAGGAGGGCCAGGAGCGCGTGCAGGCCACCTACGGCGACAACTACGCGCGCCTGGTGGAGGTGAAGCGGGAGTACGACCCGCACAACCTCTTCCACGTGAACCAGAACATCCAGCCCGGCCCGGTGAAGCCCCCGAGCGTCGCGCACTGAAGGCGCGCGCTCAGGCCTGGGCCCGCGGAGGCAGCGGCAGGTCGATGATGAAGGCAGCGCCCTGGCCGGGGGCGCTCTTCAGGACCAGCTTGCCGTGGTGGCCCTCGACGATCCGCCGGGCGATGAAGAGGCCCAGCCCCAGGCCGTGCACGGAGCGGGGCGAGCCGCCGCGCTCGAAGCGCTCGAAGACGCGGTCCTGGTGTTCCTGAGGGATGCCCGGGCCGCCGTCCGACACGGAGAGGATGAGCCGGTCGCCGTGCTTCCGGAGCCCGATGCCGAGCGCCGTGCCCGGTGCGTACTTGATGGCGTTGGACACCAGGTTCGTCAGCACCTGCTGCATGCGCGAGCGGTCCCACCACACGCGCACGTTCAGCTCCGCCCGCAGCTGCAGGATGCAGTGGGCCTGATCCATCTGCTCGCGGAAGACGTCGAGGACCTCGTGCACCAGCTCCATCGGGTCGCTCTCCTCCATGTGGAGGTCGAGCTTGCCCGCGCGGATGCGGGAGACGTCCAGCAACTCGTCCACCAGCCGCGACAGCCGCTCCACCTGCCGCTGCGCGGACCCCACCGCCACCGTGAGCTTCTCCGGGGAGGGCGGGTCTCCGCGCTTGGGCGACAGGCGCCGGCGCGTCATCTCCAGGTGAAGGAGCAGCGCGGTGACGGGCGTCTTCAGCTCGTGCGAGGCCACGCCCAGGAAGGTGTCGCGCGCGGTGAGCGCGTGCTGGAGGTCGCGCGTCAGGGCCTCCAGTTGCTGGCGCGCGTGGGTCCGCTCGCTGACCTCCTGCACGGCGACGAGCAGCCCCTGGATGTGGCCCCCGCCGTCGCGCTGCGCGTGGATGTCCACGTCCAGCAGCAGCTCCTTGAGGCCGCCCTGGCCGTCCGGCTGGCGCACCGGCACCTCGCGGCCCACGAAGGGCTCGCCGGTGCGGTAGACGCGCTCCAGGTGCTGGAGCAGCATGCCGTGGCCACCCTGCGGCTGCGCCTCGCGCGCGGGCCTGCCCAGCATGTCCCGGCCCATCAGGCTCGCGAACAGGGGGTTGATGACCGTGAAGCGGAGGTCCGGCCCCGTCAGCACGCACATGGCCACGGGGGCCTGCAGGAAGAAGTCGGAGATCTGCTGCCGGGCCCGTCCCAGCTGCAGCTGGCTGTCCACGCGCGCCAGCAGCTCGCGCGCGGAGAAGGGCTTCACCAGGTAGTCGTCCGCGCCGGCCTGGAGCCCCTCGATGCGGGCCTCCTCGCCCGCGCGCGCGGACAGCATGATGAAGGGGATGCCGCGCGTGCGTGCGTCGTCGCGCAGCTTCTTGAGCAGGCCGAAGCCATCCAGCCGGGGCATCATCACGTCGCTGAGGATGAGGTCCGGCCTCATCTCGAGCGCCGCCTCGAAGGCCGCCTCGCCGTCCGCCACCGCGCGCACGGTCCCGTGCGCCGCCAGGAGGCCGCTCACGTACCCGCGCATGTCCGCGTTGTCGTCCGCGACGAGGATGCGCCCGCGCCTCACGGACGGAGCGAACCCCGTGCCCAGGCTCTCCAGCATGGTGGCGTCGTTCGCGGCCAGCGCCGGTTCCAGCCCGGCATCCCGTGAAGGCACGGGCTCCTCCGCGTCCGGCAGCCAGCGCAGCGCCTCCTCGCTGAAGGCGGACCCCAGCTTGCCCGCGTGCGGAGCGCCTTCCTCTTCGTGGACCTGCTCCGCGGGCAGGTGCGCGCGGCCCAGCGGCAGCTCCACGGTGAAGGTGCTGCCCTGGCCCTCCACGCTGCTGACGCCCAGCTTTCCGCCGTGCAGCTTCACCAGCTCCTGGATGAGCGCCAGGCCAATGCCGGTGCCCTCGTGCGTGCGGCCTTGCGAGGACTCCACGCGGTGGAAGCGCTCGAACACGCGCGGCAGCTCCGCCTCCGGGATGCCGGTGCCGGTGTCCCGCACGGAGAGCCTCACCCGCGTCCCTTCGCGCTCGAGCCGCACGGTGACGCCGCCGTGGAGCGTGAACTTGAACGCGTTGGAGAGCAGGTTGAGGACAATCTTCTCCCACATGTCCCGGTCCACGTAGACGGGCTCGCCCACGTCCCGCGCCTCCACCGTGTACTGGAGCCCCGCCTTCTCCATGGCGGAGCGGAAGACGCTGGCCAGGTCCCCGGTGAGCCGCGCCAGGTCCGTGGGGTGGAAGCCCGCCTTCACGCGGCCCGCCTCGATGCGGGAGAAGTCCAGCAGCGAGTTGACCAGCTTGAGCAGGCGCAGCGCGTTGCGGTGGGTGAGCTCCTGGCGCGCGCGCTGGACCGGAGGCAGCGGCGCGGACGTGTCCGCGAGCGACTCCTCCAGCGGGCCCAGGATGAGCGTGAGCGGCGTGCGGAACTCGTGCGACACGTTGGAGAAGAACGCCGTCTTCGCCCGGTCGATGGCGGCCAGCGCCTCCGCGCGCTGGGCCTCCGCCTCATACGCGCGCACGGTGACCACGGCGTTGGTGACCGTGGCCTGGAACTGCTCGTGGAAGTCGCGGTAGGCGTCATCCATGGCGCGGCGGGGGCTCACGCCCGCCACCAGGTAGCCGAAGGGCTCCGCCATGCCGGGCGGGTGGATGGGCAGCACGCGCGCGTGCGCGGGCGGCTCCTCGTACGGCCCCGGCACGATGCCCGCGTCCAGCGGCGCGCGTGGCACGTCCACAACTTGCGCGCCCGCGCTGGCGAAGGGCCACGGCCCGTCCAGCCCGGTCTCCTCCGGGCTCCACGCGGTGCCCGGAGGCAGGCCCATGCCGGACACCCAGCGGACGCGCGGGGCGGCTTCGTCGCGGCGGTAGAAGAGGAGGAAGGGCACGTCCAGCGCGGCGTCCGGCTGCAGCCGCGGCAGCGCGGCGCCAATGTCCTCCACCGTCTTCACCTTGCCCAGCAGGCCGGACAGCTCGCGCAGCGTCTGCGAGCGCCGCGCGCCGAGCATCTTCTCCGTCACCTCCGTGATGGGGTGGAAGAGGCCGCCCACGCCCCCGGACTCGTCGCGGATGGGGCTGAAGGAGAAGGTCATGAAGGCCTCCTCCAGATAGCCGTGCCGGTCCAGGAACATGCGCTGGTTCTCGATGTAGGAACCCGTGCCCGTGCCCGCCTTCTCGAACACGCCGCCCACCACCGGCAGCGCCGTGGCCCAGCAGTCGCGGAAGCGCTGGCCCATGGACTCCGGGTGCTTCGCGCCGCAGATGGGCCGGTAGCTGTCGTTGTAGATTTGAACGCGCTCCGGTCCCCACGCGATGAGGATGGGGAAGGTGGAGGACAGGCACAGGCTGACGGTCGTGCGCAGGCTCTGCGGCCACGTCTCCAACGGCCCCAGCGGCGTCTTCGACCAGTCCATGGCGCGGATCAACCGGCCCATCTCACCGCCGCCGGACACCCAGTCCATCCCCCCTTCCGTGGATGACATCGCCGTGGAGCCGGCCTGAAGGGGGATGGGGAGAGTCATGAAGCCTCGGATGTTCGATCAGGGGAGCCGTCTGGTTGATAGCGGAGTCGCGCGGCGCGTGCCGGGCCAACGCCCCGAAGTGTGCGCTTGCCTGCTTCAGCCCTGGGGGGGATGGCGCGACAGCCGCTTCTCGCGGGCATGGCGCACCGCGAACGCGACAAGCAACGCGGCCACGCCGGCCAGCACGAGGAAGTGCTCCACGCGGCCCACGCCCTTCGCCACGCGGTCCACGCTCTGGGAGCCCAGGTAGCCCAGCGTCACCACCAGCGGTGAGCTCACGCACAGCGCCAGCCCGTCCCAGAGGAGGAAGCGGCGCAGGGGCATGCCTTCCGCCGCGGCCATGGCGAACACGGGCACGCGCAGCACGGACATGAACCGGCCCACGAAGACGACGCGCGGGCCGTGCTTCGCGTACAGACCCTGGATGCGCTCGCGCCGCTCTGGGGGGAACAGGCGGCGGGTGCGCCGGTGCGTGTACAGGGCTTGTCCCAGCCGGCGGGCCGTCAGGAAGAGGACGGTGTCGCCGCACAGCACGCCCACGAAGCACAGCGCGATGGCGGCCGGCAGCGGCATGGCGCCCCGGTGCGACAGCACGCCCGCCGCCAGCTGCACCAGGTCCTCCGGGAAGGGCAGCCCCAGCCCTCCGGCCACCAGCACGAGGAAGAGCAGCGGGCCGGAGCCGTGCGTCACCAGGAGCTGGAGGGGCGAGGCGTTCATCGAGGCGTGAAGCCGTTCAGGGCTCCGGCAGGACGGCCGCGGCGCGGCGCTCCTGGCGGAAGAGGAGGACCTCGCGGACGATGATCTGCACGGTGGCGGCCACGGGCACGGCCACCACCGCGCCCACGATGCCCGCCAGCTCCACGCAGAAGAGCACCGCGAGCAGGGTGACGAGCGGGTTGACGTGCACGGTGCGCTTGAACACGAGCGGCGCCATCACGTTGCCCTCCAGCTGGCCGTAGAGGAGGAAGTAGATGAACACCGCCAGCGCCTTCCACAGGCCGCCGGTGGCCAGCGTGAGCAGCGTGATGAAGCCGCCCGCGATGATGGGGCCCGCGTAGGGCACCAGGCTGGAGAAGCCGCTGGCCACGCCCAAAGGCAGGTAGAAGGGCATGCCCAGCACGGCCAGCATGGTGGTGGTGAGCGTGGCGTTGATGGCGCAGATGAGCGTGATGCCGGACAGGTAGCCGCCCGTCGCCGTGTACACGTTGCGCAGCACGCGCACGTACCGCAGCCGGTGATCCGGACGGGCCAGCTCCAGCAGGCGCCTGAGCACGCCGCCGCCGAACACCAGCATGAACACCACCAGGAAGAAGACGGTGATGACGCCGCCCAGCAGGCCCACCACGCCGCCAATGGCGCTCATCAGCAGCTCGGGCAGCGGACCCGCGAGCGCGGGCGTGGCCTCCTCCAGCCGTTCGTTCCAGCCCAGGCTGTGCAGCCGCTGGTTGAGCGCGCGCAGGATGCCGGTGCCGCGCACCTGCTTCCACAGCTGAGGCCACTGGGTGACGAGCGCGTCCACCTGCTCCACCAGGTCCGGAATCACCAGCAGGCCCAGCGCCACGATGGCCAGGAACAGCGCGAGGAGCACCAGCGTGATGGCCTGCCACCGCCTCAGTCCGCGCTTCTCCAGCCGCGACACACCGTGCTCCAGCGACAGCGCGATGAGCGCCGCAATGCCGGTGAGCGTGAGCGCCACGCGCGTCTTGGCGATGAGCACCACCAGGGCCATCACGCCCAGCACCACGAAGCACACGGTGAGCACCGTGCGGATGGACACCTGGGACTTCTGCTGCGGTGGGACGACGACGGGCTCGGACACCGGCAAAGGCTCCCCGGGGCGGGCCACCGGCTTCGGGCCCCATGTCCTTGCGGATGCGTCATCCCGTGCCCGGCGGCAACCACTGTCATCACGCCAGGTGTGCGCGCCGGGGCCGCGCGCCGCTCAAGCGTCCTGCGGGTGACACCCGGCGCTCGCGAAGTGGCCGGGGCGGACGCAATCACCGGCCGCGTGGTTCGTCACCCCGGCAGCCCCGGAATGGCCGGGCTGGCCGGGCTGGCCGCCAGGCTGTCCGTCCCCCCCGGCACGGTTGCGCGTCCGCCACGCGACGGCGCCGCGCTCGGGCGTCCAGCACCTGACGCGCTGGGACGTCGTGGAAAGAGGGGACAGCACGGTTTGCCGGGCCCGAGCGTCAGACGGGGATGGGAACCTTCGTGGGAAGGGGCCTTTCGCGGGCCGGGAGAGGACACCATGAAAAAGACGGGTGAGCAGGAACTGGAAGGGGTGCGGCGGGAGGCCCTGGAGACCGAGGCCCGGTGGCGCGCGCTGGCGGCGAAGCTGGCGGAGCTGGGCGGCGAGGAGATGGACGCGCAGCTCCTGGTGACGTTCCGGAGCGCGCGGGACGCGGGCGCGGTGCCGCCGGACGCGGGCTTCTTCCTGGTGGCGCACATCCTCACGGCGATGGCGGACGAGGCCATCGCGGAGGATCCGCGCGTGCGGATGCGGGCGCGGGAGCTGGACGCGATGGAGCGCGACTACGGCCTCACCGGCGAGGGCTGGCCGGAGGGAGAGCTTCCACCGGAGGACTGGGAGGCCCTGTGCGTGGAGTACGAGCGGGCGTGTGACGAGGCGCGCGCCGCGTTCTTCCGCGCGTACGGCGAGGAGGAGATGGCGCGGCTGTACCTGGACCAGCGCGTCACCTTCCACCACCGCTTCGAGAGCGGGCGCCGCTTCTTCCACGGGCTGCCCATTCTGCCCACGCAGCTGCACTGAGCGGGAGGTAGACTCCGCCTCCCTGCGTGCGTTTCGGGAGGCGGCGGATGCGAGCGGCAAGCCTGGCTGTGGTGGTGGGCTGTTGGGTGTGGGGCGCGCTGGCGTCCGCGGCGGTGCCCTCGCCCGCGCCCGCGCGGATGGATGCCAGCGCGACGTACGACGCGCTCCAGCGCACGGTGCGCATCAAGCAGGTCTCGCTGTCGCCGGATGGCGCGCGGGTGGCCTGGGTGGAGTCGGTGCCGGGGACCGCGGAGGCCGCGCGGCTCCAGGTGCGGGAGCTGGCGCATCCGGAGCGGGCACCGGTGCGCGTCACCGCGTCGAAGGACGGCGCGCCGTGCGCGGAGGGCTCGCTGACGTGGAGCCCGGATGGACGGCAGCTCGCGTTCCTCTCCACGGCGGGCGAGGGCCGGGCGAAGCAGCTCTACGTGGCGGACGCCTCCGGTGCGGGCGGGCCCGCGCGCCGGCTCACCACGATGAAGGGCGTGCTGGCATCTCCGAAGTGGTCGCCGGACGGGAAGGCCGTGGGGCTGCTGGTCATTGAAGGCGCGGAGGACGCGCTGGGGCCCCGGGGCCCCGCGGCGCGTGAGACGGGCGTGGTGCAGTCGTCCCCGCCGGTGAAGCGCTTCGCGGTGGTGACGGTGGAGGACGCGCGGCTGCGGCTCGTGTCGCCCGCGGGGTTGTTCATCCACGAGTACGCGTGGAGCCCGGAGGGGGCTCGCGTGGCGGTGACGGCGTCGCTGCCGCCGGGGGATGCGAACTGGTGGACCGCGCGGGTGTACGCGGTGGAGACGGCGACGGGAGAGACGTCGCTGTTGCACGTGCCCCGGTGGCAGGTGGCGGAGCCGGCCTGGAGCCCGGATGGACGGCAGCTCGCGTTCATCGAGGGCCTGATGAGTGACGAGGGCAGCACGGGCGGGGACGTGCTCGTGGTGCCGGTGCCGGAGCGGCTGGCGGCGAAGGTGCGGTTCGGGGAGAAGGCGGCGCTGCCCGCGAAGGTGCCGCCCGCGCGGAACGTGACGGAGGGGCTGAAGGCGACGGCCACGGACCTCTTCTGGCCCACGGCGGAGCGGCTGGTGTTCGGGGCGCAGGCGCAGGGCGAGGCCGCGCTGATGGCGGTGGCGCCTGGCGGTGGGGACGTGAAGACGTTGTGGAGGGGCCCGGAGCGCGTGACGGTGTCGCTGGGGAGGGACGGGGTGACGAGCGCGGTGGTGCGCGACTCCATCACCCAGGCGCCGGAGCTGTGGACGGGGCCGGTGGGGAAGTGGAAGCAGGTGACGCGCCTCAATGCCGGCGTGCGCGTGGCGGTGGGCGACGTGCGCAGCGTGACGTGGACGAGCGGTGGGCAGCAGGTGCAGGGCTGGCTGGTGCTGCCGGTGCCGGATGGGTCCGGGCGCAAGGTGCCCATGGTGACGGTGGTGCACGGAGGGCCCGCGGCGGGCGTGCTGCCGGGGTTCAACCCGCAGACGGTGTTGTTCGCGGCGAGGGGCTACGCGGTGTTCATGCCCAACCCGCGAGGCAGCTATGGCCAGGGCGAGGCGTTCGTGCAGGCGAACCGCCGCGACTTCGGCTTCGGAGACTTCGACGACGTGCTGGCGGGGCTGGATGCGGTGCTGGCGTCAGCGCCGGTGGATCCGGCGAGGCAGGGCATCACGGGGTGGAGCTACGGCGGCTTCCTGACGATGTGGGCGGTGACGCGGACGCAGCGCTTCCAGGCGGCGGTGGCGGGCGCGGGCATCGCGAACTGGCAGAGCTACTACGGCACGAACCACATCGACACGTGGATGCTGCCGTACTTCGGAGCCTCGGTGTACGACGAGCCGGAGGTGTACACGCGCTCGTCGCCCATCAACGGCGTGAAGCAGGTGAAGGCGCCCACGCTGGTGCTGCACGGAGAGCGGGACGTGGAGGTGCCCGCGTCGCAGGGCTACGAGTTCCACAAGGCGCTGAAGACGCTGGGGGTGAAGACCCAGCTGGTCATCTACGCGGACGAAGGCCACAGCCTGCGCAAGCCGGAGCACCAGAAGGACCGGCTGCTGCGCACGCTGGACTGGTTCGACGCGAACCTGCCGGCGGCGCAGGATTCGAAGCCGAAGGTGCGGGCTCCCGCGCGGTGAGCTTCAGAGCTCCGCGAACAGGTCGACCGCTGCCTGGGCCAGCAAGGCCTGCTCGTCTGGATCGAGGCTCGCCGCGTAGCGGATGACGTCACGAGGGCCGGGCGCCTCCGTGCTCCAGAAGAGATGAAGCAACCGGGTTCGGAGCGCCCGCCCTTCTTCACCTGCCTGCAGCAGGGACGCACGCACGGCCTGGGGACCTACCAGCTTGACGTAGGCGAACAGGTCGAAGCTGTCCTTGGTCTTGTCAGGTCGCAGCTCACGCTTGGCGCGTTCCTTCATCGTCAGGAACCCCGTGGCATCCGGTAGCAGGATCCGCAGGGGCTTTCCTTCGAGCAGGACCACGGCGTGACCGCGGCGGAGTGCCAGCCGCGCATCGGGCAGGGGCGTCATGCCCGTGGGCAGCTCGTCGGGGGCGACGTCCTTGGGGGCGAAGAGGTCCAGGTCCATCTGGCCGCCGGGGAGGGGCTTCGACCAGCGGAAGTGCCGCGACCTCGCATATCCCCTCTGCCGGAGGACCTGTGGAAGTCGCTCGGCCATGAAGTCCGAGCCATCCACGTCGAACAACAGGTCCGGCTCGTATGAGAAGCCCCGCTCGACCACGATGCCGGTATCGGTCTCGATGGAGATGACCCCGGTTCCACCCCGTTGGCGGGACTCCAGCGCGAGGACCTGCCCGCCAATGAGCATGATGCGGCTGGAGAGGTCTCCCAGATCGAGCATCAGCTCGCCCAACTCACCGAGGATTTCGTCGAATCGCTCTTCATCCGTCATCAAGACTCATCCGAAAGGGGGAGGGCCCGTGCGAAGCGCCGCACCAGTTCCTCCGCCTGTTCGGTTCCCCTGCCGCCACTCTGGTGGAAGTCCACGACCAGCTGGGGCAGCGCGACCGCTGGACCGTGCGGTAGCAGTCGCTGTGCATGGTAGATGCCGCCCGCGTCGGTCTCGGCGGCTGGCTCCGGGCGAAGCACGAAGAAGTTGTGCGGAGTCATCCGGCGCAGTCCAAAGGCCGAGACGGCTGTCTCAAGAGCGCCGGACAGGTAGATGCCGTGAGGGATTCCGGAGACGGATCGTTCGTCGGCGTGCAGGGCGCTCGCCAGCGTGAAGGTGGAGCGGATGCCCTGGGCGGTCAGCGAGGCATGGGCCTTGTTGAGCAGCGCGGGGGTCGTGGATGGCGCGTTGAACCCTTCACGGGTGACAGCTGTCGGCTTGTCGCTCGTCAGCCATGCCCTCAGCAGGGACACCGGATCCCGAAGCCGGAAGCCGGTGCCGCGGCCTCCTTCGACGAAGCCTTCCTTCAGGAGTCGCGTGGTGACCCCGTGCGCATAGGAGTAGCTCGTCTGGGTCTGCTCGGAGAGTGCGCGAATGGTCCAGCGATGGCCGGGCGACTGGAGCAGGACGCGCACGACCCGGCATCCCTTGCCATGAAACAAGGGCTCGCGAGGTGTTCGCTCCAGCGGCCGATGCCCCTGCACCCGGATGAAGGTGCTGCCCGTGCGCAGGAAGAACGTTCCCCGCATGTCGATGAGGCCCAGTTCCTCACGCTCACAGAGTTCGATGACGCTGGCGGAAGCCGAGTCCGTGACGAGCATCGGCAGGCGGAAGATGGGCAGCGAACGCGGATCCGCGTCCCTGCGTTGAAGCTGCTCGCGCAGGGTGGACAGCTTGTCACGCTGGCTCAGCACGTCCGCCGGGAACAAGGGGGCGCGATACCCCAGCAACACCGGAACGCGAATCTCCGGGAGCTGGACCTCCGCGAGGTCATAGAGGGATTCCCCTCCGGGGCCCACCCGGGACACCACGACGGCCTCCTGCTGCACCAGCTTGATGCCACGCGGCAGCGGCGGCGGATTGCGCCAGAACTCGTCACGGAGATGGGTAGGTCCGGGTCTCATTCAATTCTGTCGATATTCGCCAAGGGCCAGCGAAAAGCGCGGAGAAAGGCGTCGTTCTCCGACAATATCGACAAAATTTGGACGCTTGCGTGTCAGGGCTCGGCGGGGGCCACGAGCGAGTTCAGCACGTGGTCCCGCCACTGGCCGTTGATGAGGAGGAAGTCGCGGGCGTAGCCCTCGGGGATGAAGCCCAGGCGGCGGAGGACGGCGGCGCTGCGCAGGTTCTCCGGCAGGTGGTTGGCCTGGAGCCGGTGCAGGCCCATGGCGCCGAAGGCGAAGTCGCAGAAGGCGCGGAGGGCTTCGGTCATGAGGCCCTTGCCCTCGTGGCGCTGATCCAGGCCGTAGCCCAGGTCCGCGGCCTGGAGTGGCCCCCGGCGGATATGAGCGAGCGTGGCGTTGCCAATGACCGGCGCGAGCGCGAGGGGTTGGCCCCTGGGGAGGATGAAGACGCGCAGGGACAGGTCGTGGCGGAAGTCCTCGCGGTCCTGGGCCAGGCGCGTGCGCCAGTAGGCGGTGGAGAAGAAGGTCGGCGGCCGGGCCGGAGACACCGGGCCCAGGTGGTCCTTGTTGGCCACGTGGTACGCGAGCACCCGCTCCGCCGCGTCAGGCGGCAGCAACATCAGGTGCAGACGCTCGGTGGTGAGCAGGACGGGCGACTTGTCGATCATGGCGGACTGGCGACGATGGGCGCTTGAATCAGGCGGGGCCGTTGCCGCTCATGACGGCGTCTTCGTGGAGCTTCTTGAAGGTCTCGTTCCGGTTCGTGGAACGCACGAGCGCGTCCAGTTCCGTCGGGCCGATGGCGACGACCAGGTGGTCGTCCTTCCGGAAGGTGGCGGAGCGGGTGTGAAAGCCCTCGGTGAAGCCTCCGGCCGCGACGAAGAAGCCGAGGCGGCAGCGTCCCCCGCGGTTCCAGAGCTTGTCGCGGAAGATGACCAGCTCCCCGGGGCCGACGTGCTTCGACCAGTTCTTGCACTCGACGAGGATGTAGCTGCTGCTCTCGCGGGCCCAGAACGGATCCTGGGATTCGTTGCGGATGACGATGTCGATCTCTTCGTCCGCGCTGGTCCGGTTGGTGCTGGTGTTCATCAGGCCCGGCACGGTCTTGAACAGGAGGACCAGGAGCTCTTCCAGCAGGCGGCCCTTGCGGTTGCCGTTGGTTTCAGACCGGCAGGCGGCCCACAGGTCCTGGATCTCCTTCTCCCGCTGGGCGTGGGTGAGTGAGGCGAGGCGCCGCTCCCGCACGGCTTCGGAGGCATTGCGCACCTTGATGCGCAACATCATGGGGAGGGTGGGGACCTTCTCCAGGTAGTCGTAGGCGCCGTCCTTGAAGGCCCGCTCAATCATCTTCGCGTCGGCATACGCGGTCGCGACGATGACCTTGGCGCCCGTGGGGACGATCTCTGAAATGAGGTCGATGCCGGAATCGCCTCCGGTGGAACCCTGGAGGCGCTGGTCGAGCACGACGACGTCCCAGGTGGATTCCTGCAGGCGGGCCTGGGCAGTCTTCCGGTCTGGAGCCCATTCGACGCGGTAGCCCTCGGGGACGAGGATGTCCTGGTAGGTCTCGAAGAAGGGCTTCTCGTCGTCGACGACGAGTACGGTGCCTGGAGAAGTCATCGTGGTGTCCTCTCTGCCACAGGCAGGCGCATCCGGAAACGGGCACCGCCATCGGGTTTGTCCACGCAGGCGACTTTGCCGTGCAGTTCGATCTCGACGACCTCCTTGACCAGGGCCAGACCTTCACCCGCGCCACCGGAGCGGAGGGAGATACCGCGCTGGAAGATGCGCTCGCGGTCCTCGGGACGGACGCCGGGACCGTCGTCGTCCACGGTCAGGAGGAGGTTCCGCTGGTTGTCCTCCAGGATGCAGTCGATGACGACTTGCTTCGCGCCGGCCTGCTCCGCGTTCCGCAGCAAATTGACGATGGCGAGGACGAATCGCTCCCGGTAGCCCGACAGGGAGGGGAGGTCAGGGGCTACATGAAGCTGGGTGCGCAGTGACGTGGCAACACTCGCGACCGCATCCGCCAACACGCGGAGAACATCGAAACCTTCGGGCGCACGTGCTGCCAGTTCAGAGGTCTTGAGCAGATCCGTGACGAACTTCAGTGCGCGGTCAATGCCCGGGTCGATGCGAGGGCGGAAGCGGGCGACCTCCGCTTCAACCTGACTGCCCACCACGGAGCTGTAGAGCGACCCGAGAGCGATCTGCGCCGGAATGAGTGCGTTCCGGATCTCGTGAACGACCAGTCGTGCTTGTCGAGCGGTAGCGATGGCCGAGGAGTTGAAGACCATATCGAGACCTGGCCTGCCGCCACCTTCCTTCTCCAGTGCGGTCAGCGATTCGTCCTGGCTGAGCGTGGCCGCGAGAACGGAGAAAGGCGTTTCCGTAGGCGTCAGCAGGGCTTCCAGGAGACGCTTGCCTTCGTTCAGGAGCCTGTATCCGCTGTATGGATCGGATAGGTCGTTCATGCCCTCGATGTATTCAAGGACGCCCAGCGACCCAAGCCGCCGGAGAGTCGCCCAGGAGTGCGCGAGCCCGGACTCATCCCACGTGCTCTCGAGACGAATGTCTTCTGGGATTTGGAGAAGGTGCCTGGCGGTTTCCCTGCTCAGTCGCCAGTCATCAATGGGTCCCATCGATTGAGCGACCTCGACTTGGAGAAGCCACTGGATGGCGTCTCGTCCGCTCAAGCCCAGAAGGACTTCCCCGATGGGCCCCACTTCATGGCGCTCTCCTAGTTGGCGAATGGCGCGAACCTCTATCGCGTACTTTGCGACCCCGTTGAGTTGTGACGTGCCTCGAGGAGGCCCTTGATGCCAGGCCTTGTCGGCCAGACGGTCAATCTCCAGTCGACGCGTCAGCGATGAAGCGGGCCCGTTGAACCCCATGCGACGCGTCATTCCGAGGAGCACATGCTCTTCAATGACACTGCGTGGTTCACCATGCAGAAAGCCTTCCTGGAGCAGGATGGCAAGGTTGATGGCGAAACTCACGACGCGATCATCCGAAGTCCATTTTCGATGGAGGTCGAACAGGAGTCCGGGGGGAAGTTCCCCGGGTTCTCGCTCAAAGTGTTCGACGAGTCGGATGAACTCCGCACGCACCCATTTGGCTTCTGGCACGAAGAGACTTGAGGCCGGCCGGCCGTCCTGCGCCGAGCGCACGCTCTGAAGGTACTCTTTCAGGTCCTCGATGAAGCTCATGGCTCGGCATCATTCCACCAAATGGGATGGGCCCGCCGCGTTCTCTCCGCGACGGGCCCTGGCTCTGCGCTTCAACTCAAACGGCTACTGGCCGTGGTCCATGGGCTGCTGGGGTACCTGCTGCGGTGCTGAGCCACCGCCCGTGCCCTGCTCGGGCTGGGGGCTCTGGTGGTCGGTGCCCGTGCCGTGCGGCTTCGCGTCCGTGCCGCTGCCGCCCGCGTTCTGGCCCTGGTCCTGGTCGCCCTGCGTGCCGCTGCCTCCCACGCCTCCGCTTCGCGACGGCTGCGCTCCGGCCACGTTGCGCTCCACCACGATCTCCACGCGGCGGTTGTTGGCCCGGCCCTCCGCCGTGCTGTTCGAGGCCACCGGGCGGGTCTCACCCACGCCTCGAATCTGGATGCGGTCCGGCGGGACGCCCTGGTTCACCAGGAAGTTCTTCACGCTGTCCGCGCGGCGCTCCGACAGCTGGTCGTTGTAGTCCTCCGAGCCTCGCGAGTCCGTGTGGCCTTCGATGAGCAACGGGCTCTTCGCCTCCTTCAGCGCCGTCGCCACCTCCGACAGCCGGTCGCGCGCCGCGGGCAACAGCTCCGTCGCGTTCGTCGCGAACAGCACGCTGCCCGACAACGTCACCACCGTGCCTCGCGCCTCCTCGCGCACCTTCACGTTCTCGTCCTGCAGCTTTGACAGCGCCTGCGTCGCGCGCTGCTCCGCCTGCAACCTCGCCTGACGCTCCTGCTCCAGCTCCTGCGTGCGCTGCTGGAGCTGCTGGTTCAACTCCGCCAGCCGCCGCGCCTCGGCCTGCTGCTGCTCCAGGCGCCGCTGCAGGTCCGCTTCCATCTGCTGGCGCTGCTGCGCGTCCGCCGTGCGCATCCGCTCGGCTTCCTGCGCGCGCTGGGCTTCGAACTGCTGACGCTGGGATTCGTACTGCTGGCGCTGCTGCTCGTACCTCGCGCGCTCCTCCTCCTGCTGACGCGTGAGGTTCTGCGCGCGCGCCTCCTGCTCCTGACGCAGGAGCGCCTCGGCCTGCGCCCGCTGCTGCGCGGCCAGGTCCGCCTCGCCGCGCGCCTGGGCAATCTCCGCCTTGCGCAGGGCCACGTACGCCAGCGAGCGCGTCGTCACCGACCCCTTGCTCTCCGCGTACTCGTTCTCCGCCTCCTGCAGGGCCGCCCGGGCCGCCGCCACGTCCGCGGGGCGCTCGCGGCCCTCGGGGCTCGTGGAGACTTCGCGGTAGGCCTGGCGCGCCGCGGTCAGCTCACTGGGCGGAGGACCGTGCGCACACCCCACCGAGAGCGCCGTGACTCCCGCGACCGCAAACCATCCAAGTTTCCAACGCTGCATGACTCGCTCCTCGCAAAGCTCAAGGTGGGGGACTCACTGACGGTTGCGGAGGGACTCGGCCTGCTCGCTGGCCCGCCGCGCCTCGTTCTTCAGGGGCACCGCCCGGGCCAGCGCCGACGCCAGGTCCGCGTCCGCGGCAGCCTGGCGGAAGCGCAGCTCCGCGGCCTCCTGCTCGCCCTCCCGGACCAACCGCTCACCGTCGGCGATCTGCTGACGCGCGAACTCCAGATGCCTCGCGGCCTCGGGCACGTTCGGCGCCTGCGAGTTCTCCGCGGAGCGCAGCGCCGCCTCCGCCTGGACGCGTTGGTTGTGGGTGGACGTCGCAATCACCTGCTTGCCTGCACAGCCAAGGGCCGCGATGGAGAGCAGGGCGGCGGCGAACAGCTTCGGGCGCATGGATCACCTCATGCCGGTGGGAAATGCTGGGACGCTCCGGCGCGGCCCAGAGGGAGTTGGTTTGGAAAATGGGACCCGTGCACCCACTCGGCATCGGCGACCCGTCCCCACCCGGCACGCTGGCCAAGGGGGTTGACAGGCGTCGTGTAGGGAACGAGGCGCGCCCCACTGAGACGCTGTGCACGGGTTGCTGGCCGCGCGGCGGAAGGGGCGCTAGAGGGGGAACATGCGCCTGCACCTCGTGGACGGCACGTATGAGCTGTACCGGGCCCACTACTCGCCCCGGCCGGGCACCACCGCTCCGGATGGACGCGACGTGAAGGCCACCGCGGGCGTGATGGACTCGCTGCTCGCCCTGCTGCACGACGAGCAGGAGGCCGTGACGCACGTGGCGGTGGCGTTCGACAACCCCATCCGCTCGTTCCGCAACGCGCTGTTCGCTGGTTACAAGGGAGACGAGGGCGTACCGCCGGAGCTGCGCGCGCAGTTCGACCTGGTGGAGGAGGCCGTGGCGTCCCTGGGCGTGCGCGTCTGGTCCATGAAGGACCAGGAGGCGGACGACGCGCTGGCCACCGCGGCGGCGCGCTGGGCGGGCGAGGTGGAGCAGGTGCGGCTGCTCACCCCGGACAAGGACCTGGGCCAGTGCGTGCGCGGCCAGCGCGTGGTGCAGGTGGACCGGCGGCAGCAGAAGGTGATGGACGCGGACGGGGTGAAGGCGAAGCTGGGCGTCGCGCCGGAGAGTGTTCCGGACCTGCTGGCGCTGATGGGCGATGACGCGGACGGCATCCCGGGGCTGCCGGGCTTCGGGGCGAAGGGCGCGGCGGCGGTGCTCCAGGCGTATGGACACCTGGAGGCCATCCCGGACAACGCCGCGGAGTGGACGGTGAAGGTGCGGGGCGCGGACAAGCTGGCGGCGACGCTGAAGGCATCTCGCGACGACGCGCGGCTGTACCGCACGCTGGCCACGCTGGTGGAGGACGCGCCGCTGCCGGGCACGGCGTCGCTCGCGGACCTGGAATGGAAGGGCGTGCCGGAAGCGCGCTTCAAGGCGTTCTGTGAAGGATTGGGATTGAAGAGCCTCCAGCGCCGGCCAAAGCGCTGGGCGGCATGAGGAAGCCATGAGCATGGAATTGAAGCCCCCGCCGTCTGACGGCTGGGTCCCCACGCTGGACGACACCCCCTTCACCCGCATGGGCGGCGAGCAGGCCGTCCACGCGCTGGCGGAGGCCTTCTACGACGTGATGGACGCGGAGGAGCCCGCGCTCGCGGCCATCCACGAGCTGGACGCGGAAGGGAAGGTGAACCGGGGCACGCGCCAGCGCTTCGGCATGTTCCTGGTGGGCTGGCTGGGCGGGCCGCAGCACTACAGCGCGACGCACGGCCACCCCCGGCTGCGCATGCGCCACGGCCACCTGCCGGTGGACACGGCGATGCGGGACGCGTGGCTGCGCTGCATGCAGAAGGCCATGGACAAGCAGGGCATCACCGGCGGCCTGCGTGGCTTCCTGGATGACCGCTTCGCCCAGGTGGCGGACTTCCTTCGCAACACGGAAGGATGAGGTTCACCGAATCCATCCGCATCACCTGTCCGCGCGAGCGCGTCTTCGCGTACACGCAGGACTACGGACAGCGGCTCGTCTGGGACACGTTCCTGCGTGAGGCGGTGCTGATGGACGGCGCGACACAGGCCGGGCCGGGCGTGAAGGCCTGGTGCGTGTCGTGGCACGGGCTGGGGATGGAGACGGAGTACGTGTCCTTCCAGCCGTCCCTCGCCACGCCTGCCCAAACCGGCCGCCTGAGTGCCTGCCCGCCCGGCAGTGGCCGGACGGGCGCCGAGCCCCCACCCTCTGGTTTTCACCACCGGCATCGGGGGATGGGGTCCATGCGAACGAACACTGAACTCTGGACGGCGGCGGGCTTCGGCGTCCTCGCCGGGATGCGCAGCATGACGGCGCCCGCGGTCCTCACGCGTGAGCTGTCGCGCAAGCCGACGCGCGCGTTGAAGCGGGCCCTGCCGGGCCTCACGTCGAAGAAGGTGTCCCAGCGCCTGGGGCTCCTGGCGCTCGGTGAGCTGGTGGGGGACAAGAACCCCAAGGCTCCTCCGCGCACCGCGCTCCCGGTCCTGTCCGGCCGCATCCTCTCCGGGGCCGTCACCGCCGCCGCGGTGTCACGCAAGCGCAAGGGCGCGCGGATTGGCTTCGCCCTCGTCGGCGCCGCCACCGCCATCGCCTCCAGCTACTTCTTCGTCGGCTTCCGCCGCCTCCTGACGCAGCGGCTGCGCGTGCCGAACGTGGCCGCGGGCCTCATCGAGGACGGCCTCGCGCTGGCCCTGGGCTCCCGCCTCACGCAAGCGCTGAGGTAGGCCCCGCGCCCTGGCTCACCCCGGTGCCTTGCCGGCGGTGAGCCGCGCCTCCAGCCGCGCCAGCACCGCGTGCTCCGCCCGCGCCCGCTCCGCCAGGGGCGCGAAGAGCAGCCGCGAGCGCAGGCCCATGCCTTCCGTCAATTCGAACTGGCGCAGGTCCTCCGGCAGCGCGAGCAGCACCTCGCCCAGCGGCCGCACCCGGTGCAACTGGTACGACCCCGCCGCCTCCAGCGCGCGCACCACGTCCGCCACGGGCTCCGCGCGGGCCATGGCCTTGCGCGACTGTTCCTCGTACCGCAGGCCCGCCTCCACCCGCTCCTCCAGGTCCGCGAGCACCGCCGCCGACGTGCGCTGCGCCTCCTTCACCAGCCGCAGTGGATCCAACGCCCGCTCCACGCGCCTTCGCACCGCCGGGGACAGCGCCCGGGCCCGGCCCTCCACACGCGACAGCACCGCGTCGCGGTAGCTCGCCGCGAAGCAGACCACGAACAGCGCCTCCTCCAGCGGCGCCCGCTCGCGCCCGGCCAGCCCTTCCGCCAGCGAGCACAGCCCCTCACCGGTCAGCACGTACCGGCGCCCCCGGGGCAGCCCCTTCACCGGAGCGCTGGTGCCCGCCTCCGCGTGGCCCGCGCGCACCAGCCGCTCCAGCGTCCGCCGCACCTGCGTCAGGTCGATGTCCTGCGAGGGCCGGGTGACGTCGTGCTCCACCCAGTTGGTGAACAGCAGGAAGTAGAAGCGCACGTCCGACACGCGAAACCCGCCCGCGCGAGCCCCCGCTCCATGCGCCGCGAGCAGCGCCGCCTGCACGAAGGTGGCCTGCGTGTCGATGTAGCCCAACCGGGCCGTCAGGGTGCTGTTCCGAGCCATGCCCGGGAGGATGCCAGCCCCCGTTCCTCCCGTCCCAGCCCTCCCAGGTGACAGTGTCAGTCCGGGCGAAAGCCATCTCCCGGAAGGTCCTTCGTAGAAGGGGCTGGTCCGAAATCACGGAAGGATTCCCATGCTGCCCTGGCTCGTGCTCATCGCCGGTTTCTGCTTTCTCATTGAACAGCTGTCCCTGGGGTGGAAGCTGCCCCGCGTGCGCGGCTGGCATTCGCGGGTGGTGCTCATCAACCTGGCGCAGGTGGGCGTGGTGGTGTTGGGCGGCTACACCTGGGAGCGGTGGTTCTCCGCGCACTCGCTCTTCCACCTGTCCCGGCACGTGAACCCGGTGGTGGGCGGGGTGCTGGCCTACCTCATCGCCACGTTCGTCTTCTATTGGTGGCACCGAGCGCGGCACGAGAGCGACGTGCTCTGGCGCTTCTTCCATCAAATCCATCACAGCCCGCAGCGGCTGGAGGTCATCACCAGCTTCTACAAGCACCCGCTGGAGATGACGGCCAACAGCCTCATTGGCGGGCTGCTCGTCTACACGGTGCTGGGATTGAGCCCGGCGGCGGGCGCCGTCTACACGGCCTGCTGCGCGCTGGGCGAATACTTCTACCACACCAACATCCGCACCCCGCGCTGGGTGGGCTGGTTCTTCCAGCGTCCGGAGATGCACCGCATCCACCACGAGTACGGCAAGCACAAGAACAACTACGGCGACCTCCCCATCTGGGACATGTTGTTCGGCACCTACGAGAACCCCGCCACCTGGGACGCCGCGTGCGGCTTCGACGACGCGCAGGAGCAGCGGCTGGGGGACATGCTCGCCTTCCGCGACGTGCATCGCTCCTAGGCGGTGGCACACTGGCGTCCCCTTCGCTTCATCCGTGAGGTTGCGCCATGAGCAGCTCGCGTCGGCAGTTCCTGACCCACACCGTGATTGGACTCGCGAGCACCGCCGTCTCCGCGGCTCCGGACGCGGGCACGTCCGCACCGCCGGCCGGTGCGCCGCCCACCTTCGGCGCGGGCCCCACGGTGGGCCCGGAGGTCAGCCCCACCACCTTCGCGGAGGCCGAAAAGCTGATGCAGGTGCAGCTCACGCCCGCCGAGCGCACCCAGGCCGCCAGCAACTGGCGCGTGTCGCTGGCCCCGCTGCACGAGCGCCGCACCGGCCCGCGCAAGCTCGCGCTGGAGCCCACGCTGTCGCCCGCCTCGCAGTGGAACCCCTCGCTGCCAGGACTCAAGTCCACTGTCCCCGTGAAGGCCCGCTTCGTCCGGAGCCGCGACGCGAAGCTTCCGCTGCCCGCGAAGGAGGAGGACATCGCCTTCGCGCCGCTCACGCAGCTGTCGCGCTGGGTGCGGTCGCGCGCCATCACGTCGGAGCGGCTCACGCAGCTCTACCTCGCCCGCTTGAAGCAGCATGATCCGAAGCTCCAGTGCGTCATCACGCTGACGGAGGAGCTGGCGCTCCAGCAGGCCCGGCAGGCGGACAAGGACCTCGCGGCGGGGCGCTACAAGGGCCCGCTGCACGGCATCCCCTGGGGAGCGAAGGACCTGGTGGACACCGCGGGCATCCGCACCACCTATGGCGCCGAGCCGTTCAAGGACCGCGTCCCCACCACGGATGCCGCCTCGGTGGCGCGGCTGCACCAGGCGGGCGCCGTGCTGGTGGCGAAGCTCAGCCTGGGCGCGCTCGCGCTCAATGACATCTGGTTCGGCGGCGAGACGAAGAACCCGTGGCTGTTGGAAGAGGGCTCCTCCGGCAGCAGCGCGGGACCGGGCGCGGCGACGGCCGCGGGGCTCGTGGGCTTCTCCCTGGGCAGCGAGACGGGCGGCAGCATCATCTCGCCGTCCATGCGCTGCGGCATCACCGGCCTGCGCCCCACCTACGGCCGGGTGCCGCGCTCGGGCGCGATGACGCTGTGCTGGTCACTGGACAAGCTGGGGCCCATGACGCGCGGGGTGGAGGATTCGCTCCTGGTGCTCGCGGCGCTCCATGGCGCGGACGCGGGTGACGTGGCGAGCGTGTCCGCGAAGCTCGACTTCGACGCGAACGCGCCCGTGAAGGGGCTGCGCGTGGGCTACGTGCCCGCGTGGATGAAGGAGAACCCCGCCACGGACGTGGACCGCCAGGCGCTGGAGACGCTCAAGGGGCTGGGCCTGACGCCGGTGGAGGTGCGGTTCCCCGACTGGCCGTACTCCGCCCTCAACGTCATCCTCTTCGCGGAGGCCGCCGCCGCGTTCGAGGAGCTCACGCTCAGCCACGGCGTGGACGCGCTGAAGATGCAGACGCCGGACGCGTGGCCCAACCTCTTCCGCCAGTCCCGCTTCCTGTCCGCGGTGGACTTCGTCCAGGCGGACCGGCTGCGCCGCAAGGTGGCGCAGGAGATGGCGCGCATCATGTCCCAGGTGGACGTGCTGCTCGTGCCCTCGCTGCGCGACGAAGCCCTCACCATCACCAACCACACGGGCCACCCGTCCCTCACGCTGCGCACCGGCTTCGTGGAGGTGTCCAAGGCCCGCAGCGACTGGGCCCCGGACCCCAAGCGCCCCATGCCCACGTTCAGCACGCCGCGCCGGGTGCCCCATGGCGTGACGCTCATCGGCCAGCTCTTCGACGAGGGCACCCTGGGCCGTGTTGGCATCGCCCTGGAGCGCGCGTCCGGTGTGGCCGGGGAGCGCCCGCCCGGCTTCTGAGGCCGAGCGTCGGCTGACGCACGCCAGGGCCCTCCCCCAAGGCCGGGGGAGCGGACAGCCAGCGACCCCCGGGCCCCTGTTCCCCGGGGTGGCACACCCGCACCTTCCGCGCCGGTCAATGCAAGGGGAGGGTGTATGGGATTGCCAAAGCCGGGAGTGAAGCTGTGGTGGATGTTGGCGTTGCTGGTGGCGCCGGTGGCGAATGCCTTCACGGACGCGGACGCGGTGCGCGTCTTCACGTTCGCCCGGGCTCAGCTCGCGGACACCATCACGGAGATGCCCAGCGTGAACCGCTCTCCCAAGGCCTCCACGTCCAGCGGGACGTGGACCACGGTGGCCAACACGGACCGCATCGCGTGGACGCAGGGCTTCTTCCCCGGGAGCATGTGGTTCATGTTCCAGGTGGCCAACGAGCCCTACTGGCGCGACCGCGCGGACATGTGGACGCGTCCCCTGGAGGTCCAGAAGACCAACACGGAGACGCACGACCTGGGCTTCAAGATGTACAACAGCTACGGCAACGCCTACCGGCTCACCGGCGACCCGTACTACCGCGACGTGCTGCTCACCTCCGCCGCGTCGCTGGCCACGCGCTACAACAGCACCGTGGGCATCATCGATTGTTGTGATTGGAACTCGAACTGGAACATCCCGCTCGTCACCGACACGATGATGGACATCGAGCTGCTGCTCTGGGGCGCCCAGAACGGCGGCCCCGCGGTGTGGCGCACCATGGCGGTGAACCACGCGCTGCGCACGCTCCAGGACGCGGTGCGCGCCAATGGCAGCTCGTTCCACTACGTGGACTACAACAACAACGGCACCATCCGTTCGCGGGGCACCTTCCAGGGCTACTCCACCACCTCCACCTGGGCGCGCGGGCAGGCGTGGCTCATCTATGGCTTCACCATGGTGTACCGCTACACGGGGGATGCACGCTTCCTCACCGCGGCCCGCCGGGTGACGGACTACTACCTGGCGAACCTGCCCGCGGACCGCGTGCCCAACTGGGACTTCAACGCCCCCAGCCAGTCCAAGGACTCCTCGGCCGCGGCCGTCGTCGCGTCCGGCCTGCTGGAGCTGAGCAGCCTGGAGACGGACGCCACGCGGCGCACGACCTACCGCAACGCCGCGCTGGCCATGCTCGACTCGCTGGCGTCGCCCGCGTACCTGGCGCAGGGCACCAACAGCCCGGGCCTGCTGCTGCACGGCGTGGGCAACTTCCCCGCGGGCCAGGAGATCAACGTCAGCCTCATCTACGGTGACTACTACTTCCTGGAGGCGCTGCTGCGCTTCAACCCGCGCCCCAACTACCCCTGGTACTCGAAGCTGAGCCTGCCGCGCGGCCAGCACCTGCTGGGCACCACCAACACGGGGACGCGCATCGTGGAGTTCGACCTCACGCCCCTGGCGGACAACCTGGGCGGCGGCGTGGTGGGGTGGACGGACAGCTCCACGGAGGTCACGGCCTTCAACCGGCTGAACATGGCGCTGCGCATGAGCGAGGACGGCATCTTCCAGGTGCGCAACGGCGCGGGCTACTCGTGGATCCGCCGGGTGCCGTACGTGCGAGGCCAGACGTACCACTTCCGCATGAACGTGGACCTGCTCGCGCAGCGCTACACCGTCTGGGTGACGCCGCCCGGCGCCGCGGAAGTCCTCCTGGTGGACCGCGTCGCGTTCCGGTCGGACGGGCCGCCCATCAACGACCTGGGCCGCGCCGCGGTCATCTCCACGGTGACGGACAGCGACTTCCGGGTGAACAACCACCGCGTCTACGCGCCCACCGCCAGCGTCGCGGCCGCGCTGAACGCCCCGGCCCCGCTGCCGGAGGCCCTGTGGAAGGCGCTGGACGCGCCGGCCCCCATCTCCACGGGCCCCGCGATTCCGTCCGAGCGTTGACAGCAGGCGCCTGTCCGGTGGCCCGCCCGTCGTCGGGGTGGGCCACCGCGGGTGCATGGGAGGCGGAACGCGGTTACATCCGCCGGGTGACGAACCTGGACCTCTTCCTCCCGGAACCCGCCCCGCGCCCGGCCGCCGTGCCCCGGGGCCCTGGCCCGCTCGACCGGCTGCTGAAGGTGTCGCGCATCTACCTGGAGCCCGGCGTGCGGGAGTCCGCGCGAGGCCGGGAGATTCTGGAGCGCTGGCCGGACGCGGAGCAGGTGGAGGTGGCCTCGCACCAGCACATCCCCGGCCTCTTCGGCAACGAAGGCAACGTGGAGGCCTGGAACCGCATCAAGGGCAGCACGCTGGTGCTGGGCGTGAAGAAGACGCTGTCGTTCATCGCGAATGACCGCAGCTCGGACTTCATCGCGCCGTCCACGGCGAACGGCTGCGTGATGGCGTGCGCGTACTGCTACGTGCCGCGCAACAAGGGCTACGCGAACCCGGTCACGGTGTTCGTGAACATCGACCGCATCCAGGAGGCCATCCGCAAGCACGCGCACAAGCGCGGGCTCAAGCTGGAGCCCAACACGGTGGATCCGCACGCGTGGGTCTACGACATCGGGTGCAACAGCGACTGCGCGGCGGACGCGGCCATCAGCGACAACGTGCGGGACCTGGTGCGGCTGTTCACCACGCTGCCCAACGCGAAGGCCAGCTTCGCCACCAAGCTGGTGAACCGCGAGCTGCTCACCTACGAGCCCAAGGGCAGGACGCGCATCCGCTTCAGCCTGATGCCGCACGCGCCCGCGAAGCTGCTGGACGTGCGCACCAGCCCCATCGCGGAGCGCATCGCCGCCATCGACGACTTCGTGGCCGCCGGCTACGAGGTGCACCTCAACTTCTCCCCGGTCATCCTCCACGACGGCTGGCAGGACGCCTACGTGGAGCTGTTCCAGCAGATTGACGCCGGCATTGGCGAACGGGCGAAGCAGCAGCTGGCGTGTGAAATCATCTTCCTCACGCACAACGCGGGCCTGCACGAGGTGAACCTGCGCTGGCACCCGAAGGCGGAGGAGCTGCTGTGGCGGCCTGGAATCCAGGAGACGAAGGTGTCCCAGGGCGGCGGCGTCAACGTGCGCTACCGCACCGGGTTCAAGGGCCGCCACGTGGCGGAGTTCCAGGCCCTGCTCGCGAAGCACCTGCCGTACTGCCGCGTGCGCTACGCCTTCTAGGCAGTCCGCCTGGAAGCCAACGCGTCAGCACAGGGCCCACGGCGCGGCCAATGAGGCGCCAGGGATACGCGGCCCACCGGAGGCCGGCCTCCAGAAGCGAAGCACCCGGACCTGCCTGACACTCGGACACGCTTCCCAAATCCGCTCGCGTCACATCCTCTCCGACGTACGCCATCTCGGGCTTGCATGGAGCGAACATCGAGGCGGTAGGAGACCGAGGCGCCCCATGGTCCGGCGCCAGGTCAAGGGCTGCCACCCGGGGACAGGGCACCCCCGGGAGTGCTTCGGTGTCCCTGGAGTCATGTGCCACTGGGCCAGGGCCATGCACCTCCAGGCAGGGGCGTTCCCCTATCGCGTCATCCGGAGCGGTGGCTGCGGCAAGAGCTTCGGCTTGAGCGATGGCTGAAGCAAGCTCGCTCGGGAGTTTCTCCTGGGAAGGATGGGCCGCGGGGGAAACAGGCTCCTTGAGAGCAGGAGCAAAGGCGTCCAGCACAAGGTCGTCGCAAGCCTTCATCAGCGCCGGCAGCTCATGCTGGAGGGCCCGCGTATCGCGATCATGCAGGGCATCCTTCGCGCAGTTCACCCACTGGCGCAGCGGCTCACCTCCCAGAAGAGGCAGCAGCTGGGCCGCGCCGACCATGAAGGCCCGCTGCAGGGATTGCACGAGGAGCACATGCCCGGGCCGGTCTGCTACTCGCGCCGCCAGCCGCAGCAACTCGAATTCCACCCGGGCGCAGTAAGCCCCCGACTCCCAGCGTGCCGCGTCCCAAAGCCCGAAGCAGATGCTCCCCAGTTGGTCCAGGTCCCGCTTGGAGGCCCGTGCGCAGCAGTCAGACAGCAGCTCCACCAGCACCTGCCGCCGGAGGCTGAAGTAGCCCTCCAAGAGCCACCGGGCCTGCGGCGAGCGCGTGTCATGCAGCGCCAGGCCCAGGTTCTCCAGCGTCAGCGACTCATCCAGAGGTACCGCGCGCGTCTTGCGTCCAGGCCTCTGCACCACCAGGCCCCGTGCCGCCAGCCGCCGCAGCGCTTCACGGATGGTGCCCCGGCAGACGTCATAGCGACGCGCCAGCTTTGCTTCCGAGCCGAATCGCCCGCTCGGGTGAATCCGTCCCAACGCGATGTCGCGCTCAATCTGCGCTTCCACGTACGCCACGAGTCCGCCGTGCCCCATCCCCATTCCCCTTCCTCGTTCCAGCATCGCCATCCAACCACAGGGGTCTGACATGGACGCGTGGGGCCCACCGCCCGCGTCGGCTGACTGGAAGGGGCGCCCTCCGGAGCCGGACGAAAAAAACCTGTCCGACTGTCGGACAGGTTTTTTAGCAACCGCCCCCGGCCGGGCGCCTCTGCCCGAGGCTTGGGCCTGGCGTCCTGGCGCGCACGACATGGCGGCCTGCAGCTGTGCCTCGCGAGGTGCATCGCTGGTTCATTCGGCGCGACCTGTCCAACTGTCAGACATGTTCTTGGGCTCTGCCGGCGTCCCGCCCCTGACCGTCAGATGCGCACCTCGTCACGGCCCACTGCTGTGTTCCGTCAGGCACGCGCCTTCCCGTTGAAGCGGCGCGGACCTGTCCGACTGTCGGACAGGTTTTTCGGCGACCGCCCCGGCGGGGGCTCTGGCTCCGCGAGCTGCGCGTCATCGCGGAGCACCTTGGACCGCCGCATGGGGGGATGCGGGTGCCCGGTGCTTGCTTGAGCTGCTCAGTACTCGTGCTGGATGAGCCAGAACACCGCGGTGCGGTGCGACACGGGGAAGTACACGATGTAGAGGTTGTGGAAATCGTGCGCGCCCGCGGCCACCAGCGGGTCGTCGTAGAAGTGCGCCACCTGCGGCACCTCCGTGCCGTTGCCCAGCTCCTGCGGCAGCACCTGGCCCAGCTCCGGGAACATCCACCCGATGCGGCCCGCGAAGTCCGGGTACGTCAGGTCCGGCTGCCGTGTGAATTGCACGCGCTGATTGGACGACAGCTCCGGCAGCGTGGCGAAGGCGCCCTCCACCACCCAGTCCAGCTGCGTGGGCTGCGTGCCCGCAACGAAGGGCACGTTGAACGTCCAGAGGGACTCGTCGCAGTAGTTCTCACCCGCCTTGCACCGCGCGTGGCCCGTGGCCCGGGCCTCGTTGATGGCGTCGTTGTCCTCCAGCGCCGTGAGGGGCAGCGGGCCCGCGCCGTAGTAGCGCTGGTAGAAGTCCTTGCACACCGGCCACATCCGCGACGTGAAGGCCGCCTCGCCATTGGCGCACCAGGGCTTCTGACCGGAGGACACCGCGCACTGCGACAGCCAGGCGTCGTGCGCGTCCTGCGCGTCCGTGCACTGCGGCAGCGCCTGCGCGGGCGTCACCCCTGCGTCTCCACCACGCTCTCGTCACACACCTCGATGCGCGTGGCCACGTCCAGGTCGCACGCGGTGAACAAATCCTCCTGCGCACAGGCTCCGTTGAGACAGCCCAGCGCCAGGCGGAACTTCTTGCCCGCGCCCGTGCCGGTGCTCACCACCGCCAGGTACTCGCCGCCCTGGGCCAACGTCAGGCTGGCCACCTTGGACAGCTGGCCGTAGCCCGCGTCGTCGTCCTGCGCGAGCACCGTGGTGCCGTAGCTGCCGCTGGCGTTTTTCGGGCCATGGATGAACAGGCCCGTGTCCAGGTACATGCTGCTGCCCAGGTGCGTCACCTCCAGGCTCACCCGCGCGCCCGCGGCCACGTTGAAGCTGAAGGACAGGTACTGCGGGTTCGTCGTGAACTGCGTCTGCACCGCGTCGTTCAGCCCCACCGGACCCAGGTACGGCGTGCTGTCCACGATGTTGCCGCTCGCGGGCACGGGGGGCGGATACAGGATGGACTGCGTGCGCTCACCGACTTCCGCGGAGGCTTCCAGCTCCTGGGATGGACCACACGCCGCCACGAGCAACGACGGCACCAGCCACCACAGCCGACTCCAGGCGTGACGCATGCAACACTTCCTTCATGTCTTGGGGGGAATACAGCCTACAGCCGGTTCACGGCTCCTGGGACAGGCCCTGGAACCAGGCGGCGTACGGCGTGTTGCGCACGAGGCGCCGGTTGAGGTCCGGCGTGCCGTCCGTCCACCAGGGCGGGCCTCGCTCGCCCAGGCCCACCTTGGCGCGGTGCACGCGGTCGCGGGCCCTGCGCTCCAGGGCCGCGTCCTTCGCGCGCTTCGCCCGGCCCACGTCGGCGCGGGCCCGCATCAGCGCGGCCACCAGCAGCTCACGCTGCCGGGGCCCGAGCGCTGGATTGCTGCGGCGCCACAGCCGCCCGTCCACCACCAGGTAGCGTCCATCCGGGGTGGTGGGGGGCGGCGGCTTCGTCACTGATTCACGGGATACAGGAAGCGCAGGATGTCACCGAAGCGCGCGCTCCACGCGGCCTCGTTGTGCTGGCCTCCCTCCACCACCGTGTACTTGAGGTCGCTGTCCAGCACCCAGCCCTTGGCCACCAGCGCGTCACGCAGCGCGTTCGCGTCCGCCACCGTCTCCGCTTCGTCGCCGTCGCCTTCCTTGGTGCCAATGTCCTCCCAGATGCGCAGCGCGGGCTTCGTGGTGAGCGCGTTCACCTCCGCGATGATTTCCCGGTCCGCCCACCACACCGACGGCGACACCACGCCCAGGCGGCTGAAGACGTCCGGGTGCTTGAGCCCCAGCGACATGGACACGAGACCGCCCAGCGACGAGCCCGCGAGCCCCGTGAATTGCGCCTCCGGCTTCGTGCGGAACTCCGCGTCGATGCGCGGCTTCAGCTCCTGGATGAGGAACTGGCCGTACACGTCCGCGCGGCCCGCGTCCGGGTACTTCGGAGCAGGCACGGGCGTGTACTCCGCGATGCGGTCAATGGTGTTGTAGATGCCCACGATGATGAGCGGCTCCACCTGGCCGGACTCCACCAGCGCCTGGGCTGTCTCGTCCACGTTCCACTCGCCGGCGAACGCGGTGTTGTTGTCCATCAGGTTCTGGCCGTCGTGCATGTAGAGCACCGGGTAGCGGCGCGAGGTGTCCGCCTCGTAGCCGGGCGGCAGCCAGATGATGACGTCGCGCGGCTTGAGGGTGGCGTCCGTGGGCGTGACATTCTGCAGATAGCGCACGTTGCCGGTAAGCGTAGGCGTGGTGTTCGCCCAGCTGCCCACCGCAATGGACACGCGCTCGAAGCCGCCACTGGTGGTGAAGGTGTGGTTGTCCACCTCAGCTCCCGTGTCGCTCTTCTCCACTGTCTTCCACGAGCCCAGCGTCATCTTGAACTCCAGGCCCGTGCCCGCCGCGAACGTGACGGCACCGGCGTAGGCGTTGTCCACCGCGGGGTAGAGCTCCACCTCCGCGCCATTCCAGTTCCCCAGCTCCGGCTGGTTCCCTGTCAGCCACACCTTGGCCCCTGCCGGAGTGGTGTCCGGTACCTGGACGATGAACACGGTCCTCGCGCCTGTCTGCCCCCCCTCCGCGCCGAAGCGCTCCACCGTGAGGGCGACACGCTCCTCGTTCTCCTGGACGGTGAGGGTGTGGTCCGCCTCCGGCGTCCCCTGGGCGTCCAGCGCCACCTGGGGCGTGGGCGCCGTCATCCGCACCGCGTAGGTGAAGGCGGTGTTCTTGGGCAGGCGGGCCTTCAGGCTGAACTGACGGCCGCCCTGGTAGACCATCTCCAGACCCCGTCCGTCCGTGCCCTGGAACGTGGCGCTGGGACCGGTGAGGAAGATGGCCGCGTCCACCGGCGTCTCCGGCGGAACGGTGAGGTCGAACTGCACGTCGGAGAAGAGCTGCTCGACGGGCGGCTTCGGCTCGTTGGAGGAACAGCCCCAGAGGGCCGTCAGCGCCAGGACGAGCAGCAGGGTGGGCCGCGAGGGCCGGGAAGGCGACATG
>NZ_RAWL01000210.1:0-14649 GCF_003668885.1 Corallococcus sp. AB049A
GCTCCGGTCTCGTGGGCTCGGAGATGTGTATAAGGGACAGGGTCGGACTACTCGGCGGCGCTGGCGGCGGCGGCGCTGGATGCGCGGCTGTTGGAGATCTGGACGGACGTGGACGGCATCTTCAGCGCGGACCCCCGGCTGGTGCCGGAGGCGTTCGCGCTGGAAGAAGTCAGCTTCGAGGAGGCGATGGAGCTGGCCTACTTCGGCGCGAAGGTGCTGCATCCGAAGACGATCGCCCCCGCGAGGGAGCGGGGCATCCCGGTGCGGGTGTGCAACAGCTTCCGGCCGGAGCATCCGGGCACGCGGGTGACGGCCACGGCGCCGGCGTCGCGGCATCCGGTGCGGGGGTTGTCGTTCCTGCCGGACATCGCGCTCATCAACATCGCGGGTGCGGGGTTGAAGGGAGTGCCGGGCACGGCCGCACGCGTCTTCGAGGCGATGGCGCGGGCGTCCATCTCCGTGGTGCTGATCACGCAGGGCTCCAGTGAGTCCTCCATCAGCTTCTGCGTGGGCGAGTCCGAGGCGGCGAGGGCGGTGCTGGCGCTGGAGGATGCGTTCGAGGTGGAGCGTGAAGCGGGGAAGGTGGACCCCATCGAGCACCAGCCGGGGCTCGCGGTGTTGAGCATCGTGGGAGACGGGATGCGGCACCGGGTGGGCGTGGCGGGGACGTTCTTCAGCGCGCTGGCGGACGTGGATTGCAGCATCGCGGCCATCGCGCAGGGGTCGAGCGAGCGCAGCATCTCCGCGGTGATTGCACGCGAGGACGGCCCGCGAGCGATGGCGCACGTGCACCGCAAGGCCTTTGGCACCACGGAGGTGGTGGAGCTGCTGGTGGCGGGCGTGGGCACGGTGGGCGGGGAGCTGCTGCGGCAGATCCATCAACAGGCGCCGAAGCTGCGGGCGCATGGGCTGGATTTGCGGGTGTGTGCCATTGCCAACAGCAGACACAGCCTGGTGGCGCCGGAGGGCGTGGCGCTGGATGGCTGGAAGGCGCGGCTGGAGGCGAGCGAGTCTGGCTTCACGCTGGACACGTTCCGGGCGTGGGCGAAGGCGAGGCGTCCGGGCCGGCCCATCTTCGTGGACTGCACGAGCAGCGAGGACGTGGCGTTGGGTTATCCGGCGCTGATGGCGTCCGGGCTGCATGTGGTGACGGCGAACAAGAAGGCCAACGCGGGGCGGCAGGAGCACTGGAGGGCGCTGCGGGAGACGGCGGTGCGTCACCAGCGCAAGTTCCTCTACGAGACGAACGTGGGGGCGGGGCTGCCGGTCATCGACACATTGAAGAACCTGCTGCGCACGGGAGACACGGTGCACCGGGTGGAGGGCATCCTGTCGGGTTCGCTGTCGTTCATCCTGGGGCTGACGGAGGCCGGTGTGCCGCTGTCGAGGGCGGTGGGCACGGCGATGGAGAAGGGCTTCACGGAGCCGGACCCGCGAGACGACCTGGAGGGCACGGACGTGGCGCGCAAGGTGCTCATCCTCGCGCGGGAGTTGGGGCGTTCGTTGGAGCTGGAGGAGGTGGCGCTGGCGTCGCTGTTGCCGGAGGAGTTCGACGCGAAGGGCCCGCTGCCGGAGTTCCTGGCGCGGCTGCCGCAGGCGGATGAGGTCTTCCAGAAGCGGGTGGACGCGCACCGGAAGGAAGGCAAGGTGCTGCGCTACGTGGGCAGCGTGGGCCCGGAGGGTGTGAGCGTGGGCCTGGTGCCGGTGCCGCTGGAGCATCCGCTGGCGGCGGTGAAGGGAGGCGAGAACGCGCTGAGCTTCCTGTCGGAGCGGTACAGCCCGACGCCGTTGGTGATTCGGGGTTACGGAGCGGGGGCCGCGGTGACTGCAGCGGGAGTGCTCGCGGATGTGTTGCGATTGGTGGAGGGGCCGCTGCCCTGAGTGTGGATGGCGGCGTGCGCGTCCAGCACGCCGCTCCAGCAGCGCTGGGATGAAGCCGAAGCGGAGTGCGGTGACGCAAGCAGCGATGCCTGTGTGACCCTGGTGTGCGGGCGGCTTCTTCTGGCTCCGCGGGACAACTTCAGCACCATGATCATCGGCACGGACCGCTTCAAGGACGCGGTGGAGCAGGGCGGTTGGAGTTCAGTCTGTCTTTCGTGAGGACAGTCGCTGGGGAAAGCGCTCTTCCACGCCGGGAAGGAACAGGGGCTTCCCCGCACGCGCGGATTCCTCGGCCTGACGGAAGTGGAGATCGCCGTAGCGGTCGAGCACCGAGGGGTCGAAGGACGCAACGCCATCCCCGATGCCTTCGTTCTCGATGTCAGGCGTCAGAGACTCCCAGCTTCCCCGCGGCGCGTAGACCAGGGCGCGCACGCCTCTGTCCGCGTAGACACGGGCGCCGTGCGCGAGGAAGACGGCCCGCGCCTGAAGTTCCCCCGTGGCGCTGAGGACCGCGTTGTGGTCCCCGTACTGCCCGAAGAGGCAGTCCTCCACGAGAACGGAGCCCTCGACGAAGATCCGGGCTCCGTTGCCGAACGACAGCGTTCGGGCGTGAAGATCTCCTCGGACGATGATCAGCCCGGGAAAGTAGTCCTCGGTCCAGAGATGGAGGTGGTCCTTCGTCTTGAGCGAGCCGTTGATCTGGATGACGTAGGGACCGTCACCCGTTTTGATGCATCCAGGGACATCCACGTCTGTGTCGATGCTCCGGATGATGCAGGGATCGAATCCCTCGAAGGCACGGAGTTCCCCTGACCATCGGGATTCGCGAAGGGAGCCGAGGGTCGTTGCGTTGCCCAGATCTTCAAGTCTGACGTTGGTCATAGGGACGCCAGATATGAGTAGATTTTCCCGCCATGCGAAAGATGCTGATGTTCCTGGCGCTGTGGATGGCAGCATGCGCATCCAGCACGCCGCTCCAGCAGCGCTGGGATGAAGCCGAAGCCGAGTGCGGAGATGCGAGCAGCGACGCCTGTGTGACCCTCGTGTGCGGGGACACGGCGTGCGGCTTCTTCCGGTGCGAGGACGTGCCCGGGGAGGTGGTGCTGGCGCGCGGACTGCCACCCCGGCCACCACCCGTGGCCGTGGCTCCCGCGCCCGGAAGCGGACCCCGGCGCAACTGGGGCGGCAGCATGGGCCTGCCGGGTGATGCGGAACCGGTGATGGTGTTCCCCTGGTATGGGAACCCCAAGCCCGTGCCTCCTCAGAGGCAACTGCCGGCGGGCAAGTTCGAAAAGCACCACATCTTCCCGCAGGCGCAGGACCTTGCTGAGTGGTTCAAGTTCAAAGGGATCGACATCCACCAGTACACAATCCCCATCCCCGTGCACGTTCACCGACGCATCCACGGTGGTGGGTCCAGAGGTGGCTTATGGAATGAAGCGTGGCGCGAGTTCCAGAGCAAGAACGAAGGAGCCAAAGCCCCAGAGATCTTCAAGCACGCCGGGGAGCTCATCTACCGCTTCCAGCTTCTGGGTGGCCCCATCGAGAAGTACAACTGACCCTCGCGCATGCGAGGACCGACTCCCGTGACCTGTTACTTCGAGCTCCGAAACGACAAGGCGGCTCAGGCGCTCTACAGCGCCGATTACAATGCCACGCACAAATGGAAGCTGCCTGGCATCAAGGACTGCCCGGGTTGCGGCGCAACCTGGGGCGGGTGGGGACACCAATACCCCGCTGTAGATCTGTCGAACCTCCCAGAACGAGGAGAGTTCGAAGAAGCGCGGCCCGAACCCTTTGACGAACTCACCCGTCTTCGGGAACTGGTCCGTCCCCTGGTGCCTCCAGGTTCACGGCTTCCACCCGGTACTTCCTTCGGTCCATTGGTGGGTACCGCGACAGGCCGGTTCGCTCCCTTCTCAGGGCTCGAAAGCTGCTGGATCCTCGTACGTCGTGACGCCTTCGACAGCCTCCAGGCTGCGGGCGTGCGTGGGCTCCTCGGCTGCAAGACCGAGCTGCGGTTCCGTCAAAAGACGCCTCCAGAACTCCTCGAGCTCCAGATCGAACCACGCGGCCAGCTCCATCGGGACTGCTTGCCCCCCGACATGGAACCGCCCTGCGCCACCTGCGGACGGCTGGGGGTGCGTCTTCCGGATGACCCCATCCTCGACGGGGCCTCACTCCCCACGGACACCGACCTGTTCCGCGCGGGCAACTTCAGCACGCTGCTCATCGGCACGGACCGCTTCAAGGACGCGGTGGAGCAGGGGGGTTGGACCGGCATCTCCTTCCGTGAGCTCCCGGTCCGCTCCTGAGGATCCAGTCACTTGACGGCGCGGACCGCCTTGTCCGTGGCCTTCAGGTCAAACGCCTCGGGGTTGAAGGAACCTCCGACCCACTCCAACAATTCTTCGTGCTCCTCGTGCTCCGGATCTCGAAGCGCCTCAAGCAGGTCTTCATAACCAGGGACACCACCGCAGTCGTCGGGTGGAGCAGCGCGTGCTCCGGCGGTGCATGTGGGGTAGCGCTTGCCGACCTCGGGAGGCTGCACCTTCTTGACCCGGATGCGGTGCACCCAGTCGTCACCGAAGTCGTAGATATAGCCAAAGACGCTACGAGCCCGCGGGCCGATGTCCGCGACGGTGTACTTGCGCTCGTCCAAGAGGGGTGGGCCACCAGCGCTGAAGTCATCGGCATCTCCGTCAATCAGCTGTCCGTACTGTTGCCGTGAGATGTCCTCGAACATGTGCATGTGGCTGTGGGTCCAGCCAAAGGCTGCTTGCAGGATGTTGTGCAGCTTCGAGAGCGGCGTGTCACTTCGAACGTGAAGCTCTCGCCAGATCGCAGGCGAGATATCGGCCAACTCGACGTGCAACACATGGATTGATGCTTTGACAGCCGTTTTCTTTCGGATGGCCATGCGTGAAGGACTCTTTGTCACCTCAGCCCTCAACGAGAAATCGTCCCAATGCGCAGGGAATGGGACGCGTTGAGAATGACACGGTCAATTAGGCTTTCCGGCCATGAGGAAAAGCCTGACGTCCGGCATGCTGTTGCTGTGGATGGCTGCATGCGCGTCCAGCACGCCGCTCCAGCAGCGGTGGGATGACGCCGAAGCCGAGTGCGGCGATGCGAGCAGTGATGCTTGTGTGACCCTGGTGTGCGGGGACACGGCCTGCGGCTTCTTCCGGTGCGAGGACGTGCCCGGGGAGGTGGTGCTGGCCCGGGGACTGCCGCCCCGGCCGCCACCCGTGGCCGTGTCTCCCGCGCCAGGAAGCGGGCCCCGGCGCAACTGGGGCGGCAGCATGGGCCTACCGGGTGATGTGGAGCCCGTGATGGTATTCCCCTGGTACGGGAGCCCCAAGCCCGTGCCTCCTCAGAGGCAACTGCCGGCGGGCAAGTTCGAAAAGCACCACATCTTCCCGCAGGCCCCAGACCTGGCCCGGTGGTTCAAGGATCGAGGTGTCGACATCCACCAGTACACGATCCCCATCCCCGTGCATGTCCACCGGCGTATCCATAGCGGAGGGCCCAAGGGTGGCCTGTGGAATGAGGCGTGGCGTGAATTCAGCACAGACAACCGAGGTGCTTCACCACAAGAGATCTTCCGGCACGCTGGGGAACTCATCTATCGCTTCCAGCTTCTGGGCGGTCCCATCCAGCAGTACAACTGACCCTTCATCGTGAGGATCGGAAGGCCATGACGCGCTTTTTCAGGATGCGCACCGACAAAGCAGTCTGGAACTTCTTCAAGGGGGACTTTGATGCTGCACCGAAGTGGGGCCTGCCTGGCATCAAGGATTGCCCGGGATGTGGCGTCACCTGGTCCACCTGGGGGGATCACTACCCCGCCGTAGACCTGTCGGACCTTCCCGAACGAGGCGAGTTCGAAGAACCCCGGCCCGAACCCTTCCATGAGTTCGCACGTCTCCGGGAGCTGGTACGCCCACTGGCGCCCCCGGGCTCCGAGCTTGCTCCCGGAACGAGCTTCGGCCCGTTGGAAGGCCGTGCATGGGGGCAGTTCGCTCCCTTCTCGGGGCTGGAAAGATGCTGGATCCTCGTGCGCCGAGACGCCTTCGACAACCTCCAGGCCGCGGGCATCCGAGGCCTTCTCGGGTGCAAGACGGAGCTGCGCTTCCGTCAGAAGACCCCTCCGGACGTCGTTGAACTTCAGCTCGAACTGCGCGGCCGGATGCACCGTGACTGCCTGCCACCCGACCTGGAGCCACCCTGCGCCACCTGCGGGCGCGTGGGCCTTCGTCTCCCGGAGGACCTCATCCTCGACGCGGCCTCCCTGCCCACGGACATCGACCTCTTCCGCCTGGGCGACTACGGCACCGTCCTCATCGGCACGGACCGCTTCAAGGACGCGGTGGAGCAGGGGGGTTGGACCGGCATCTCCTTCCGTGAGCTCCCGGTCCGCTGAACCTCAGCCCACGGTGGGGAAGGGCGGTGGCTCCACCACCACCTCCATGGGCAGGTTCTCCTTCTCCGCGATCCACTTCACCCACAGCTTCGGGCGCGCGGTCGTGTCCCGGTGCTTCGGCCGCTCCAGCCGGATGGACAGCCAGTTGCGGTCCCGCAGGTACAGCTCCTTGCCCACCGGCAACAGCTCCGTCCGCAGGAACCCCGGCAGGTCCTCGATGGAATCCTCCGACAACGCCAGCATCCCCTTGAAGGACAGCCATCCCGGCGGCGGATGCACGATGGGCGAGGACGTCGCCTGCTCGATGAACACCTCTCCCACCGTGCCCAGCGCGGGCACCAGGTGGTCCGGGTTGCGTGAACGCACTCGCGCCCTCGCCCCCACGTGCACGTCCCCCGACAACACCGTCACCGCGCAGTAGGACTTCTTCGCCAGCGAGAACAGGTTCATCAACAACCGCGTCCGCTCGCCCCGGTGCCCCGACGACTCCCACTGGTCCAACAGGTCGTCTCGCAGGTCGATGCCTCCCCCGCTCATCCTTTCCATCGCCGGGCCGAAGCGCAGATGCACCAGCGGCACGGACGACACCACCAGCACGTGCCGTGCCTTCTTCCCGCTCTCCGGCCGCTGACGGTGCTCCTCGCGCCAGGCGTCGAAGGCGTCCCACTGCGAACGGCTCATCACCGTGAACTCGGTCTGCGGATGCGAGTCTCCCGTGTCCAGCACCCGGCTGGTCCGGCCGCTCCTCAAGTCCAGCAACACCACGTCCAGGTCGCAGTCCGCCGTGGAGAAACAGAACGTCTGGAAGTAGTGCCGCGCGGGCTTCACCACGCCCCGGTCGTCCGGCTCTCGCGCCGTCGTCGGCTGCTCCAGCCAGCCTCGCTGGAAGGCCTCGAACGCCCGAGCCGCCGCGCTGTAGAGGGCCCGGTACCAGGGCGCCTGCTGGAGCTCTTCGTGCGATCCCCACCCGTCGAAGATGTCGTGGTCGTCCCACATGAAGAGACCCGGCACCCGCCGCAGCATCGGCGCGATGCCCTGGCTCCCGCCCCACCGCTCCCGGTAGAGCCAGACGTATTCCGCGAACAGCCTCTCCGACAGCCCGTCCGGCACCGGCAACACCAGCCGCTCCGAATGGGGCAGCTTCATGAACGCGTTCAACACATCCAACGTGTTGTGCAACGAGTCCGCGTAGAGCTGATCCCCACCCCCAAGCAGCAGCTGGAACCCCGGCGTCTTCGCCGGATCCGCCGGGTCCCGCTGATGCTGTTGCAGCATCCGCTCCCAGAGCGCGAAGGGCTGCGTCAGCTTGCTCCAATCACTCGCACGGCTGGCGCCGTTGCAGGAGAAGAACGCGATGTTCGGCGACACGCCCTTCGCGGGCACCACCACGTCGGACACCACCAGCGGCTCCGGCGGAATCACCTTCGTGGACCACGGCCGGTCGTCTCGCGGCGGTGGACGCTCGAAGGTCACCGGCTTGCCGGGCGCGTCTGGCGATTCGAAGTGATAGGACAGCCGCTGGGCCACGTCCGTGCGCGGCAGGACGACCTCCCAGCGCCACACCACGCCCCGCGTGTCCTTGGGCAGCGCGGTGAGGTCCGCCGCGGCCTTCACCTCGTCGAACGCGGCGACCCGCTTGCCCTTCGCGTCCCGGAAACACAGCCTCAACGCCGGAGGCTTCTTCGCCGACGTGCTGTCCAGGAACACGTTGACGAAGAAGCTCCACACGTCGTGGGACTTCGGGTCCGGCGTCGCCTGCGCCCGGGCGTACAGGATGGGTCCCAGCAAGAGCTTCATGGGGAAAGCCTTGCATGGACGCTCCCCGCCGTCGACGCGTCAGGGCTTCGACGCGAACGGCTGATACGTGCCGAAGCTCCAGACGTTCCCCTCGGGGTCCAGCGCGCTGAAGTCCCGCGAGCCGTAGTCCGTGTCGTGCAGCTCCATCGCGATGACCGCGCCCGCCGCCTTCGCCCGCGCGTACAGCGCATCCGGGTCCGTCACCACCACGTAGATGCCCTGGTTCTTCAGGGGCACGTCCTTCGACGCGGCCATCTTCAGCCGGCCGCCCTCCGCGCCACCGAACATCACCAGCCCGTGGCCCAGCGTCAGCTCGACATGGGCGATGGCACCGTCAGGCTTGCGGTAGACGACCCGCTCTTCACAGCCAAAGGCCTGCTTCAGGAAGCGCAGGGCGGACTCGGGGTCGGCGTAGTGGACGAAGGGATAGAGGCTGGGCAGGGACATGGTGTGGCTTCCTTTCACCACGCATCCTGCCCATCCGCCCGCGCCCTTTCTTGGACGGATTTTACCTACGCGCCAGATTCGAACCCGCCCGAGTCCGGCAGCGCCCTGCGCAGGAGGGCGGACGGCGGCCCGCCGGTGAACTGGCGGAAGTCCCGGTTCAGGTGCGCCTGGTCGAAATAGCCCAGCTCCACCGCCAGCTCCGCCCAGCGCACCGGGCCTCCGGACTTGATGCGCTCCACCGCCCGGTCGAAGCGCAACAGGCGCGCGAGCCTGCGCGGAGGCAACCCCACCTGCTCATGGAACTGGTGGATGAGGTGCTTGTGGCTGTGGCCCAGCTCGCTCGCCAGCGTGGCGATGTCCACCTGGCCTCCCGTCTGGTGAATGCGCTCCACCGCCCACTGAACGCCCGCATCCACCGCCGGCCCCCGCCCCGCGCGCCTCAAGAGGAACGCGTCCGCCAACGCGAACCGGGCCGCCCAGTCCCGAGCCTCCGCCAGCGCCTCCACCAGCCGCCGAGCCTCGCCGCCCCACAGGTCCTCCAGGCCCGTCACCCGGTGGGACAGCTCATGCATGGGCAAGCCGAAGAGGCGCCGGGCCCCCAGCGGCGTGAGGTTCACCTGGAGCCCGTGGGACTCGCCGTTGTGCTCGGTGGTGCTCCAGCGCTCGTCCAGGCCCGCGACGAAGCCGGAGCGGTGCCGCGTCACCCGGCCCGCGTCGTCCAGGTGCTTCAAGAGCGGACCGAACTCCAGGATGAGCACCACCTGCACGCCGGGCAGCTCCTGCCGGCGCATGGGCTGCGGCATGGCCTCGCGAAAGCCGCAGTAGTCCCGGATGAGCGGCGTCAGCGCCGGCGGCGGCGTGGCCAGCGCCATCTCCCAACCGCCCCGCCCGGACGCGTGGCGCACCACGCGGATGCGATGCATGCCGCGGAAGACTACTTCGAAACCTTGTTCAGGAAGCCCAGCAGCGCCGAGTGCCACTTCTCCGGCGACTCGAAGTGGGGGATGTGGCCCACGTTCGGGAGCTCCACCAGCGTGGCGCCCGGGATGGCCGCGGCGGTCTTCTTCCCCAGCGCCGGGTACTGCCCCAGCTTGGGCAACAGCGCGGGCGGCACGCTGCCCTTGCCCACCACCGTGCGGTCCTCCTGGCCAATCACCACCAGCGTGGGGACCTTCACCCGCGGAAACTCGTGCACCACGGGCTGCTCGTAGATCATCGTCTGCGTGGCGGCGGACACCCAGGCCAGGCGCGGGTACTCACCGCTGAGCGTCTGGCGGTAGAGGACCTGGACGTATTCGTCGTACTCGGGCTTCCACTTCACGTAGTAGCCGCGCTGGTACTTGCGCAGCCCTTCCTCGGTGGCCTTCAGGTTCTCCTGGTAGAGGTCCTCGGTGGACTTCCAGGGGACGGACTCGCGGTAGTCCTCCAGGCCAATGGGGTTTTCCAGCACCAGCTGCGTCGTCACCTCCGGGTACATCAGCGCGAAGCGCGTCGCGAGCATGCCGCCCATGCTGTGACCCACCACCGCGGCCTGCTTCACGCCTACCTCCTCCAGCACCTGCCGCGTCAGCGACGCCAGCGTGTGGAAGCTGTACGCGATGGCCGGCTTGGACGACTTGCCGAAGCCGATCTGATCCGGCACCACCACGCGGTAGCCCGCGCCGGTGAGCACGCGGATGGTGTCCTTCCAGTACGCGCCGAAGAAGTTCTTGCCGTGCAGCAGCACCACCGTGCGCCCGTTGGCGTTGCCCGTGGGCTTCACGTCCATGTACGCCATGCGCAGGTCCTGGCCCTCCAGCTTCACGGACAGGAACTGCACGGGGGCAGGGTAGGGGTAGCCCTCCATGCCCAGGCCCAGCGCCTCCGGGGCGCGCCTGGACTCCTGCGCGTTCGCGGCGGGCGCGGAGAGCAGCAGGGCGGACAGGAGCAGGGCGGGGACGCGGACGGACGGCATGGGGCTCCTCCGGGAACGGGACGCGAGGGAACGGCAGTCTGTCCGCGACATTCCCCCCGCGTCGCGGATTTCAGACGGCCCCGCCCTCCCGAAGGTTGATGCCGAACTCCAGGTAGCCCTTGAGGCAGAGCATCATGTGCATCCAGCCGCCCGCGTTGCCGTAGGACAGCTCGAAGCCCTTCTCATCCGGCTTCCACCCGGACTCGCTCACCTTCACCATCGTGTTGCCCGCGTCCAGGGGCACGAAGGTCATCTCCACGCGCGTGAGGGCGCCGCGGTCCGCGGGCCACTCGAGGACGATGCGCTCATTGGGGACCACCTCGCGCGTGATGACGTCGAACTCTCCCGGCGCCTCCGCGAAGCTCCACTTCACCGTCGCGCCCGTCGCCAGCGGACCGCTGCTCGTCTTCACGAAGTAGCCGCTCAGCTTCGCGGGGTTCACCACCGCCTCGAACACCTGCGCCACCGGCTTGCGGATCTTCAACTGCACCTGGAACTTCGGCTCCATGCGGCACCCCTTGCAGTGAACTGGTCCTGCCCGCAAATAGGTTATAGAAATATAACATGTCAAGCAGTGACCCGGACGACCTCATCTTCAAGGCGCTGGCGGACTCGCGCCGGAGGGCCATCCTGGACCTGTTGAAGGACGCGCCCCGCACCACCGGGGAGCTGTGCGAACACTTCGAGGCGACGCTGGACCGCTGCACCGTGATGCAGCACCTGAAGGTGCTGGAGAAGGCGGAGCTGGTGCTGTCGCGCAAGGAGGGGCGGACGCGGTGGAACTACCTCAACGCGGCGCCCATCCAGCACATCCACTCAAGGTGGATCAGCTCCTACGCGACGGGCGCAGTAAAGCTGCTGACGAAGCTGAAGCGGGACCTGGAGGAGGAGGACTGACGCGGACGCGCGTCAGTGCGCGCTGTCGGAGAACGGCTGGACGTCCGCCTGGGGCAAGAGCTCGTTCTCGAAGCGCGCGGGCTTGAGCAGGCGCGTGGTGAGCACCAGCGCGAGGAAGATGGCACTGCTCGCGATGGTCACGAAGCGCAGCTGCATGCGGTCCGCCAGCGCGCCCTGGAACCAGACGCCCAGCGAATAGCCCGCGCCCAGCACCATGCTGTAGAGGCTGCCCATGCGCGCCTGAAGCTCACGCGGCACGCGGTTCTGGCAGGACGCGCTCAGGCTGCTCATCAGGACGAGGTAGTTGGCGCCGAGGAAGAAGATGCACACCGCCGCCACCTGGAGCGTGGGCGCCAGCCAGTACACGCCGGACAGCACCGCGATGGTCGTCGCCGCGTAGCCGCGCAGCTTGCGCTGTCCGAAGAGCTCCGCGAGCGTGCCCACGCACAGCGCCGCCGTCACCGCGCCCGCGCCCTGGCATGTCACCAGCAGCGACGTGGCCGCCGCGCCCTGGCCCAGCTCGCGGATGGCGAACACCGGCACCAGGCCGATGAAGGGCGCCACCAGCGCGGCCACGAAGAAGGTGGCCACCAGCACCAGCGAGATGTCCTCGTCGTCGCGCGCCACGGTGATGCCGCGCCGGATGCCGTCCCAGAGCGGTTCGCGCCTGGCGTTCGCGTCCCGCGCCGGCGGCACCACGCGCCACAGCGCCACCAGCACCGCGAAGAAGGACAGCGTGTTCGCGAGCAGCGCCCACGCGGGCCCGCCCGCCTGCAACACCACCGCGGCCAGCGTGGGGCCCATGATGCGGCCCAGGTTGAACTGCGCCGAGTTGAGGCTGGTGGACAGGTGCAGGTCTTCCGGCGGCACCAGCTCCGCGAGCAGCGCGGAGAAGGCCGGATAGGTGAGCGTGCTCACGCAGCCATTGAGGAACGAGATGACGCCGATGACGGGCACCGACAGCTGCCCGCGGAACGCCAGCACCATCAGCACGGCCGCGAGCGCCGCCTGCAGCAGCGTGCCCAGCCCCGCGTACGCGCGCCTATCGAAGCGATCCGCCAGCGCGCCACCCACCGGCGCCAGCACCACCGCGGGCAGGAAGGACAGCGCGACGATGGCGCCCGTCCACTCGGCCTTGCCGGTGGTCTGCGTGACGTACACGCCCATCGCCACCGTCTCCATCCAGGTGCCGATGTTGGAGATGAGCGCGCCCACCCACACGGCGAAATAGCCGGGGTATTCGAAGGGGCGCAGCGAAGTCAGTCGTGGGAGTCGATGGGCAGGCACGTCGAGCGCTGTCTTAGCGCACGCCGCGAACTCATGCCTTGCACGGCGCGGCACGCTTGGAGGCGCAATGAAGCGCACGGCAGGACAGGCAGCAGCCCGGCTTCAACGAAGCGCGCATTCCCTGACGGTGGCGCGCGATGCGTGCAATGCAAAACACCCACGGAGGTGTGTCTTCCGTGGGTGCGGGTGCGGCGTTGTCGTGAAGGCTCGGCGCTACGGCGCGGTGCTGGAGGCCGTGACGGGTGACTTGCGCGGAGAGAGGCGGCCGTCGTCGGCGATGCGGGCGCCCGTTTCAGGGAAGTCCTCGGTGGTGAGCTTGCGCACCAGCGAGACGACGTTGGCGTCCGGGTCCGGCCAGGTGATGCCTTCGCCCACCTGCTTCGTGGGGAGGATGCGGCCGTTGGAGAAGCGGCCGTTCGCGTCCAGCTCCACTTCCAGGATCATGCCCAGGCCCTGCGGACCCTTGAGGTTGAAGCGGCCGTAGGTGGCGAAGTTGCCCATGGAGTAGGCGATGAGGCGGCCCTGGTAGAACTCCATGGCGCGCGCGACGTGCGGGCCGTGGCCGAGCACCAGGTGCGCGCCCGCGTCCACCACCGCGTGGGTGAAGACGCGCAGGTCGCCGCGGTCCTCGCCGAAGAACATCTCCTTGCCCTGCGGGACGTGCAGGGCCTTGCCGCCCTCCGCGCCGCCGTGGAAGGAGACGATGACGATGTCGTGCGTGGCGGCGGTCTGCTTCACCAGCGCGGTGGCGGTGGGCAGGTTGTTCAGGTGGTTGCAGCCCGCGGACGTGTGGAAGGCCACGAGGCCAATCTTCAGCCCGTTGCGCTCCACGGTGGCCACGCTGCCCGGCGGGCCGCTCCAGGCGATGCCCAGCGCGTCCAGGGTGGACTCGGTGGCGCGGCGGCACTCCTCGCCGAAGTCACCGGAGTGGTTGTTCGCGGTGGAGACCACGTCCACGCCGGCCTCTTTCAGGGAGTCACCGAAGGACGTGGGGGAGCGGAACGCGTAGCAGTTCGCGGGCGAGCGGCACTTGGTGGTCTTGCCGGTGTCGCAGAGCGGGCCCTCCAGGTTCACGAAGGTGAGGTCCGCGTCCTCCAGCAGGGGGCGCACGGCCGCGATGACGCTGCCGCCGCCCTCGGGGGGCAGGTAGCCCTCCGGCACGGTGGTGCCGAGCATCAGGTCACCGGCGGCGCGGATGCGCAGCTTCGCGCCCGGCGGCGGGGGAGGGCGGGGCGTGCTGTCCACGGGCTGCGCGAGCTTCGCCTGGAGCGCGGCCTGGTTGCGGGCCTGCGTGAGCGCGCCCTCCAGGTCCGGCTGATTGGGATTGAGCGCGCGCACCTGCGTCCACTGCGTGAGGGAGTCCGCCCAGCGGCCCTCGACGGAGTAGGCCCAGCCCAGCTCCCAGCGGCAGTCGGCGCGGGACGGCGCGGCCTGCACGCACGCGGACAGCTCCGTGATGGCGGTGCGCGAGTCCTTGGACTGGAGGGCGGCGACGCCCCGGGCGTAGTGCTCGTCCGGGTTGCCCACGGCGGCGAGGCCGGACGCGGCGGCGGCGCCGTGCATCGCGAGGGCGGCGGCGCGCAGGGCGGCGAGGCTCGCCTCCACGGCGACGCGGCCGGCTTCGGAGAGGGATTCCGTCTGGCTTTGCGCCGCGCCCGTGGCGGGCACCGTGTCCGTCGCGGGTGCCTGGGCCATGCCCGCGGGCATCCGCATGGCGGCGGACGTGCCGGAGTCATCCATGGCCCGCTTCACCGACGCGAGGCCCGCGGCCTCCAGCCGTCCGGCGCCCGCGTCCCGGATGACGGAGCGCACGGAGGCCATGCCCGCGTCGGTGAGGCGCGCGGTGCTGGAGGACTGGGCTGTGGAGAAGTTGGGGACGGGCGCGGCGAGCGCCAGCATCAGCAGGACGGACGGGGGGGCCATGGCCCGCGCATCTTACGGGATGCGGCGGGGACAGGGG
>NZ_RAWL01000211.1:0-14681 GCF_003668885.1 Corallococcus sp. AB049A
CTCACCGCCCGAGCCCCGGGGCCCGTCGCTGCCGCTGGGCAGGCCGCTGGGCAACACGCGCGTGTACGTGCTGGACGCGAGGGGACAGCCCGTCCCCGCCGGCGTCCCGGGCGAGCTGTACGTCGGCGGCGCGGGCGTCACGCGAGGCTACCTGGGACGCCCGGCCCTCACCGCCGAGCGCTTCCTCCCGGACCCCTTCGGCGACACGCCAGGAGGCCGCCTGTACCGCACGGGAGATCTGGCGCGCCTGGGGCCTGACGGCACGGTGACGTTCCTGGGCCGCATCGACCACCAGGTGAAGATCCGTGGCTACCGCATCGAGACAGGCGAAATCGAAGCGCTCATCCAGGCCCACGCGGGCGTCCGGGACGCGGTGGTGCTGCTGCGCGAGGACACCCCCGGAGACAAGCGGCTGGTGGCGTATCTGGTGCTCGCCGGAGCCGGGGCGTCCGCGCCGGACGCGGTCCTCACGGCCGTGCGCACGGGCCTGCGGGCAGCGCTGCCGGACTACATGGTGCCGGGCGCCTTCGTGGTCATCCCCACGCTGCCCCTCAACCCCAACGGCAAGCTGGACCGCTTCGCCCTGCCCGCGCCTGGCGTGGAGCGCACGCCGTCCGCCGGGCCCCACGTGGCGCCGCGCGACGAATTGGAGGCCCACATCGCTGGCGTCTGGGCCGGCGTGCTCGGCGTGAGCGAGGTGGGCATCGACGACAACTTCTTCGAGCTGGGCGGTGAGTCCTTCAAGGCGGTGCGCGCGGTGCGCGGCATGGGCCGCGACGTGAGCGTGATGGACCTGTTCCGCTTCCCCACCGTGCGCAGGCTGGCGGAGCACCTGTCGCGAGGCACCGCGCGGACGCAGGGGCTGCTCCACCGGCTGACGAAGGCAGACGCGAAGCCAGACGGCGTCACCTGGGTCTGCGTGCCCTTCGGCGGCGGCAGCGCCATCTCCTATCTCAACCTCGCGGAGCGGATGGCCGCGAAGGACGCGCTCCATGCCGTGGAGCTGCCCGGGCACGACTACGCCCGCCGGGATGACGCGCTCCAGCCCTTCGACACCGTCGCGCGCCAGGTGGCGGAGGAGGTCCTCCAGCGCGTGACGGGCCCCATCCTGCTGTACGGCCACTGCCTGGGCGCGGCGATGGCCGTGGCGGTGGCGAGGCACCTGGAGGAAGCCGGGGCCCCGCTGCTGGGCATCATGGTGGGCGGCTCGTTCCCGATGCCGCGGCTGCCGGGCGCGCTGTTCGACATCATCAGCAAGGTGCTGCCCACGGACGGCCTGGTGTCCACGCGCTCCATCGTGGACGGCCTGCTGGTGACGGGCGGCGCCTCGGGCGGCGAGGACCCGGCGGAGCTGGAGTTCCTGGCGCGCAACATGCGCCACGACGGCCGCGAGGCGGAGGACTTCTACACGCGCGCCTACCGGGGCGAGACGGGCCCGCCCCTGCGCACCCCGCTGGTCTGCGTGGTGGGCGAGCGCGACCGCGCGACGGAGTTCCACCAGGAGGAGTTCCTGGAGTGGGGCCGCTTCAGCCGGTCCATCTCGCTGGAGGTCATCCCCCACGCGGGCCACTTCTTCCAGAAGCACCAGGCGGCGGAGCTGGCCTCGCTGGGCCAGCGGCAGGCCGCGCGCTGGAGGCAGGGCCCCACGGGCGCCGCCGTCGAGCCCGCGTCTGGACCCGAGGCCCCCGCCACCGGGCGGACGGCCGCGCCCGGCCTGGGCACGTTCCTCACGGTGACGGGGGGACAGCTCGTGTCCATGGTGGGCACGGGCCTGTCCACGTTCGCGCTGGGCGTCTGGGCCTACCAGCACACGGGCGCGGTGTCCGGCTTCGCGCTGATGTCCACGCTGGGCCTCTTGCCCGGCATCCTCGCGCTGCCCATCGCGGGGGCGCTCGCGGACCGGTGGGACCGGCGGAGGATCATGATCGCCTGCGACGCGCTGACGCTGGCCACGGCCGCCGTCGCCGCCGCGCTGTCGTGGTCCGGAGCGCTCCAGATGTGGCACCTGTATGCGCTGGCCGTGGTGAGCGCGGTGACGAGCGCCTTCCGGCAGCCCGCGTACACGGCGGCCGTGGCCCAGCTCGCGCCCAAGCGCTACCTGGGCCACGCGAACGGCTTCGCGCAGCTGGGCGGCGCCACGGGCGTGATGCTGTCGCAGATGCTGGGCGGCGCGCTGATGCTGGCGCTGGGGCTGCACCGCATCCTGCTGCTGGACGTGGCCACCTACGCCGTCGCGCTGGTGACGCTGCTGGCGGTGCGCTTCCCCTCGGCCCTCTTCCGCAAGCAGGAGGAGCCTTTCCTCCAGGAGGTGACGCAGGGCTGGCGATACCTCCAGAAGCGCCAGGGCCTGCTGGCGCTGGCGGTGTTCTTCGCGCTGGGCAACTGCCTGGCCAGCGTCGCCAACGTGCTGGTGACCCCGCTGGTGCTGTCCTTCTCCTCGGCGGCGCGGCTGGGCTCGGTGATGGCCATGAACGGCGCGGGCATGCTCCTGGGCAGCCTGGTGATGAGCCTCTGGGGCGGGACGCGCCGGCGCATGGACGGCATGATTGGCTTCATCGCGCTGTTCGGTGTCTCCGCGGTGGGCATGGGCCTCAGGCCCGCGCTCGGCTTCCCCATGGTGGGCATGCTGGGCATCGGCGTGTGCACGGCCTTCATCAACGCGCACTGGCTGTCATTGGTGCAGGTGAAGGTCGGGCTGGAGCTGCAGGGCCGCGTGCTGGCGGCGAACCAGATGCTGGCGCGCTCGCTGATGCCGCTGGGCGCGTTCGCCGCGGGCCGGCTGGTGGATGGCGTCTTCACGCCGCTGCTCGCGGAGGAGCGCGTTGCGTCCGCGCTCGCGCCGCTGCTGGGGGAAGGTCCGGGACGCGGCATCGCGCTGCTGGTGGTGCTCACCGGCGTGCTGTCGCTGCTGCTGACGGTCCTGGGCTTCCTCTACGCGCCCCTGCGCCGCGTGGAGGACGCGCTGCCGGACGCCATTCCCGACCCCGTCATCCTGGACAAGGACGCCCTGCAACAACAGGCCGACCGCCAGCTGTCGAAGGCCGCCTAGGCACCGCCCCCTTCGAGGACCCCGCCATGCGCGTTCACCCCGACGACCCCTCCTGCTGGCTGTTCGACCTGTCCGACCTCTCCGGCGACGCGGACGCCCCGCCCGGCACGGACCTGCACGTGGCCCGGCAGGCGGTGCACTGGGCCCGCTCGTACCTCTCCGCGCCGCACCCGGAGCTGGGACGGCCGGGCCTGGTGTGTCCCTTCGTGCCCCGCTCGCTGGACCTGTCGCTGTTCTTCCCCACCGTCCGCCGCGGCATGGAGTTCACGCCCGGCGACATCGAGGCGGCGGTGCTCCGCTACCGTGACTGGTTCCTCCAGCTGGAGCCGCGCGAGGGGCGGGATGCGCAGTACAAGTCCATCCTCCTCCTCTTCCCGGACCTGCGGCCGGAGGACTATGCGCGCCTCATCGACGGCCCGCAGGAGCGGCTCAAGCCCGCCTTCGTGGCGGAAGGGTTGATGGTGGGCCAGTTCCACGGCGCGCCGCCCGCGAACCCCGGCCTGTGGAACCCGGACTTCCGGCCGCTGAAGAGCCCCATGCCCATGCTCGTCATCCGCCACATGGTGCCCAGCGACCTGCCCTTCCTCACCGGCGCGCGCCCACTGGTGGAGTCCTATGTGGCCCGCTTCAACGGGAGGCTGTCGGCGAAGCAGCAGGAGCTGATCGCCCGGCTGCACCCGGGCATCCCGACGTCGAGACAGAGGTGACGACGGGAGCGGACGCGCCCCCCGGCCCGGGGGCCTCAGGGCAGCTTCGCCGCGGCCAGGACGAGCAGCAGCGTGGCCTCCTCGTAGTCCACGCCCTTCACCACGGAGAACACCGCGCCCGCCACCAGCAGCACCTGCGTCAGCACCCAGGCCGCGTCCAGACGCCGTTGCAGGCCCCGCGCTCACGTCCTCGCCGCGGAAATGTGACAACTCGCGGTGCAGCACGTACGCGGCCACGCCCAGCAGAAGCAGTGGCAGCGCCGCGGTGAGGACGCTCTGGACCTTCGACATGCCGGCTCTCCCCTGGACGGGAGGACTGAGCATCCGGCGCGCCCTGCCGCGCGAAGAGAGAGAGCACGGTCACCGGCCCGAAACGCCCCACCCTCACGGGAGGGCCGTCCCGGCCTGACTGTCATTGCGTGCCTGGCCCGGACGGCCCCTGTGCCGAACGCACGCCTGAGACCAGGGTCCAAGGAGGCCCGGTTCTTCACTCCGCGCATTGTCCTGGGCGGCGCCATGCCGGGCCCTCGCTGGCCCGGCTCCCTTCAGGCCGCGCGCGACTCGCGGATCCACGGCCCGGCGCGCCCAGAGGAACAACGGACCTCCAGGGTAGTGCCCGGAGACAGAACCGGCTTCACGGCGAGCCTGAGAACAATTCCATGTTTTACGATTCTGTCCGGGCATGCTCACGCACGACGTGGACCGTGCGTGAAACGCGAAGGCTGGAGGCACGGCGGGCGAGGCATCAGGGACCCATTTTACTTTGACCCCCCTGGCGCTGGAGCATGTGTCCTGAATGTGTCGCTCCCGTGTCTTCGCACTCGATTTCATGACCCAGCTCTCTGACTTCCGCGGCCCCCGGAAGCCCCTCGCCCCGCGGCTCGCGGCGGTGGGAACCCTGCTGCTGATGCTCCTCGCGTTCGCGCCCGCCGCGCACGCGGAGGCAGTCCGGCCGACGACGAAGCACGCACTCGATGGATGGCGCTTCCGCTGGGGCGACTCGCCGCTGGGGCCTGACGGCGTGCCCACGTGGGCGACGGAGCCGGAGGACGCGGCCGGCTGGCAGCCCGTGGACGCGCTCAAGGAGCCGCCGGGCCGCACGACGGAAGACTTCCTCTGGCTGCGCATCCCCGTGCCCCAGGGCCCGTGGCTGGAGCCCGCCCTCTTCCTGGGCAACGTCACCAACGTCTTCGAGGCCTACGCCGGAGGCCAGCGCATCTACGGCACCGGGACGCTGGCGCCCGGTGGCAACGAGTCGATGGAGAACCTGGCCTGGCACCTGGTGCCCGTGCCGCCCTCGGCCCTGGGCCACTCCGTGCTCCTGCGCATCCAGGCCCACGGCCCCATTGGCGTCACCCGCGACGCGAAGGTGGGCTCCCGCCATGAGCTGCTCGCGGAGGTGACGCGCGCGGGCCTGGCGCCCTTCGTCATGGGCACGCTCCTGGTCGGCATTGGCGTGGTGGCGCTGGGCGCCGCCCTCCTGCGCCGCCAGTGGCGGATGCTCGCCGCGCTGACGGTGTTCTCGGCGGGCTCGGGCGCGCTGCTGCTCGGCTCCAGCGGCTTCTTCACGGCGCTCTGGAACCAGCCGGTGATCGGCAGCGTGCTCACGCTGGTCGGCTCGTACGCCATCGTCCCCAGCCTGGCGTTGTTCGTCTCCGACACCATTGGCACGGAGCGGCTGCGCTGGTTCCGCTGGGGCGCCATCTTCGTCTCCGGCCTGGCGCTCCTCCAGTCGGTGATCGCGGTCGCGGACCTGAGCACCGCGTGGCGGCTCCTGCCCGCCTTCGCCCTCTACTCGCTGCCCGGCCTGCTGGTCTGCGTGGGCGTCGCCGTGGTCCAGGCGTGGAAGGGGGACAAGGACGCGCGCATCTTCGTCGCGGGCCTGGGCGGGCTCACCTTCGTGTCCATCCTCGCCACGCTGCCGGTCGTGGGGATGATGGAGACCGCCGACAGCCAGATGCACTGGGGCTTCTTCGCGGTCGCCGTGTCGCTGGTGGCCATCGTGGCGCGCCGCTCCGCGGAGGTGGTGCGCGCGCTGGCGGAGTACACGCACCAGCTGGACGCGCGCCGCAAGGACGTGCGCCTCCTGGCGGAAGGCATGGGCCGGGGCGCGGACGAGCTCGCCGCCGTCGTGCAGCAGCTGCACACCTCCAGCGAGGAGCAGACGGTGGGCATCAGCCGCCAGGCCGCCGCGCTGCGCGAGCTGGAGGCGACGGTGGAGGAGATCCGCCAGGGCTCGCACCTGACGGCGGACAAGGCGCGCGTGCTGGCGGCGTCCGCGGAGAGCGCGGAGGCGGTGGGCCGCGAGGGTGGCGCCGCGCTGGAGCGCACGCTGACGGACCTGGCCGCCATCCGCGCGGAGGTGTCCGGGATGGCCTCGCGCATCCTCGCGCTGGACGAGCGCACCCGCGAGGTGTCCAGCATCGTCGACGACGTGAAGACGCTGGCGGACCAGTCCAACATGCTGGCCATCAACGCGGCCATCGAGGCGGTGCGCAACGGCGACAGCGGCAAGGGCTTTGGCGTGGTGGCCAAGGAGATGCGCCGGCTGGCGGACCAGTCCATCCGCGCCACCGAGCGCATCCGCGACGTGCTCGACGGCGTGAGCATGAGCATGCGCGAGGCCGCGCAGATGAGCGAGCAGGGCGAGGGGCGCGTGCAGGTGAGCCTGGACGCGGTCCGCAACTCCGGCGCGCAGCTGCAGAAGCTGGCGGCCATCATCGGAGACACGTCCGGCAGCGTCCGGCAGATCACCCAGGCCGTGGCCCAGCAGGACTCGGGCACGCATCAGATTGCCCAGGCCATCCAGGAGCTGTCCGGCCAGATGCAGCGCACGCTCCAGGCGGTGGAGGAGACGCGCACCGTCACCCAGTCCGTGCAGACGCTGGCGGAGGTCATGTCGAGCGCGGCGGGCAAGGCGCTGCGCTCCGGCACCCTGGACGACCAGCAGAAGCCCGCGGTCGCGTGAAGCCCGGGCCCCGGCCCGGCTACACTCCAGGGGCCATGGTGCCCCTGACCGACCATTCCGGGCTGTCCGTTGAGCAGCGCGCCGCGCTGGACGCCCACGCCGACGAGCACCGTGGACGGGGACGTCATCCTGGGCCACGCCGCGTGCCGGGTGCCGTCCGGAGCCGCGCGCTGACATCCGGGCGACACTCGTCCGGCGGCATGCGTCGACCGCGTGACGTCCGGAGCACGGACGCGCGCGGACGCTGACGAAGCCGTGACGTGCCGGAAGTACGAGCACCGGCATGGAAGAGAGTGTGAAGCCCCGGTTGCGCGGCCTGTCCCACGTCATCGCGTTCGTGGCGGCGCTGGTGGGCTGTGTGCGGCTGGCGCAGCTGCCGGTGCAGGGCATGCAGTACGCGGCGAACCTGGTGTTTGGCGGCAGCCTGGTGCTGATGTTCGGCGTGAGCGGGGGCTATCACTGGCCCACCTGGAGCCAGGCGACGTACCACCGGATCCGCCGGTTCGACCACGCGGCCATCTTCATCCTCATCGCGGGGAGCTTCACGCCGCTGGCGACGTTGGACCCCATGGGAGGCCTGAGCCAGCGGCTGCTCTGGGTGATGTGGGGCGCGGCGCTGACGGGCGCCACGCTGACCCTCGCGGGCATCTCCGCGTCGCGAGGGCTGCGCTCGGGGCTCTACGTGGCGCTGGGCTGCGTGGCGGCCCCGGTGTTCTGGAACCTGCCCGGGGTGATGGGCCAGGACCGCGTGGGCTGGCTCTTCTTCGGGGCGGTGCTCTACGCGGTGGGCGCGGTGGTGTACGCGCGCCGCTGGCCGGACCCCATCCCGCACGTCTTCGGCTACCACGAGGTGTTCCACGTCATGGTCGTCGCCGCGGCCGCCACGCACTACGCTGTGCTGCTGGACTTCGTGGGACGTTAGGAAGACCGTGGCCATGCGTTTTCGCGCGTGCATCACGCTCCTGCTTTTCATTTCAGCCTGTGCCGCGACGGAGCCCATCGCGAAGGCGCCCGCGGCTCGGGGCCGGAGGATTTCCAATCTCCAGCGAGCGGCGGCGCTGCCCTGGAGGGATGGTGGGCGGTGCGTCGTCCGCGAAGCGTCCCAGCCGTGGCCCGTCCTGGTGGAGCGGTGCTACCGGGACCTGGACCAGGACCGGGTCGAGTTCCACGACACGACGGGAAGATGCACGGTCGCCTCCGCGGATGCCGCTGCCATCGGGCTTGGGTTCTGCGTGCTGGCAGCGCCTGAGATCGCCCTGGGAGCCGTGATCGCCCTGGGCGTGGTGGCGCTCGCCGTCGCCATTAAAGGCGACGCCCCGGGAAGCTGTAACGAAGCGCAAGCCCGAGCTGGAACCGGAGCCAGCGGGGAAGGGCTTGAAGCCTCCTGTGCCTCCTGTGCCCGTGGACCGGACGCGCCACGCCAGCTGCGAGCCGGTTCCAGTGCCTCACGCGGGCGAGGATCGCTGGCACAACGAATGCGCCGACAAATTCCCGCCCAACCGCTATCCCGGTCACGACGTCCTCGTGAACGGAAAGCGCTTTGATGCGCTACAAGTCGGCGCGCGTGTGCTGTGGGAAATCAAGACATATCAATTCGACACGTACAGTGACTTCCTGAGGGATCGAGTGATCGAGGAGCAGGTGGAAGAGTTCCAGGAGGATCGCAACATCGCCGCAGCATGCGGGTATGACTTCATCGTTGGGGTGAGCAGTGCCGCCCACAAGGCAGCGCTGATTCAACAAGATCCCGGCCTCAAGGTCGTTGTCACGAGGTGCCAGCGATGACCGTTCGAAAGCGCCTCCAATTGACCGTCTACGCCCCCTCACTCGAAGGGCGCGACGGCCGTCCACTCGCTGTCGTCCGTGGCATGGAACTGGCATTGCCCGGCTTGCGCCTGGAGTGGGAGATCAACAAAGAAGGGCGCCCCATCCACTTACCGAACCGTGAGGCGTGGCTCACCGAGGCAGCAACACGCGGAAAGCTCCCGTTGCTATGCAACGGCGACGAGAGCTATCCCGTAACCCTCTCCGGGATGCGGCGCTTTGCAAGCGCAAGCGCTGGCGGTCAGCCGCAATTGCAAATCCATGCAAAGCTACCAGAGGACGCTGCCGTCCTCAGGGCAGCGGCGGATGTGCTTGAAGCCGTCGCCGAGGGCGCACGCGCGTTCTGGGGGCGTGCGACGCCAGACGACGCCGCAGTGGACATCGCGTATCAGACAGCCCCCACACTGGAAGGACCACCCTCCCCGCGCCGGGGGCTGCCCGCCCTGAAGCTGTTCCAGCACATCCGCTCGCCCGAGATCCCCTATTACCTCGGGTGGCTGAACTACTGGTCGGAGGCCTCCGCACGGGCCATCGGGTTCCCGGATCCTGCTCGCGACACCGGATTGCTCTCACGTGCGCGGCGCACGGCGACGGGCGGGTGGCTCGTGCAGCTCACCGAGACCCCACTCGACCTGGACGACCCCGCCCATCTGGAAGCGCTCAAGGGAGCCTACGAGCGCTTCCCTGAAATCGGCGGCCGCTAGGGATTGCCGCGTCCGCCGGACGCGCCGTAGATCTGCCCGGTGGTGTAGCTGGCCTGGGCGCTGGCGAGCTCCACGTACACGGACGCGAGCTCCGCGGGCTGGCCGGGGCGTCCCATGGGCGTGTTCTCCCCGAACTTGACCAGGTTCTCCTGCGTCTGGCCTCCGCTCACCTGCAGCGGCGTCCAGAACGGACCCGGCGCGACGCCGTTCACCCGGATGCCCTGCTTCGCCAGCTGCTTCGCCAGGGCCTTGGTGAAGATCATGATGCCGCCCTTGGTCATCGCGTAGTCCAGCAGGTTCTCCGACGGGTCGTACGCGTTCACCGACGTGGTGTTGATGATGGCCGACCCCGGCTTGAGGTGCGGCACAGCCGCCTTGGTGATCCAGAACATCGCGTAGAGGTTCGTCTTCACCGTCCAGTCGAACTGCTCGCTGGTGATGTCCAGGATGGAGTCCTGCGTCGCCTGCTTCGCGGCGTTGTTGACCAGGATGTCCAGCCCGCCCAGCTTCGCCACCGCGTCCGCGACCAGCTTCTTGCAGACCGCCTCCGTCCGGATGTCCCCGGGCAGCGCCACCGCCTTGCGCCCCTCCGCCTTGATGAGCGCCACCACCTCCTGCGCGTCCGGCTCCTCCGCCGGCAGGTAGTTGATGGCCACGTCCGCGCCCTCGCGCGCGTAGGCGATGGCGGCCGCGCGGCCAATGCCAGAGTCCCCGCCGGTGATGAGCGCCTTGCGGCCCGCGAGCCGCCCGGAGCCCCTGTAGCTCTTCTCCCCGTGGTCCGGCCGGGGGTTCATCTTGCTCGCGAGCCCCGGCCACGGCTGCGACTGCTTGTCGAACGGCGGCTTCGGATACAGCCCCACCGGGTTCTGCAACGGCTGCGCGGGCACGGCCGCCGTCCCCGCGTCCGGAGCCGCCGCGGCGGGCGTCGTGGCGAACACGGCGGCGATGCCCGTCGCCAGTCCCCCGACAATCTGACGGCGTGAAGGCGCGTTGCTGTTGTCATCCGATTCCATCGTGTGGCTCCTGGGCTTTGGGGGAAGGCGTCAGGACCTAAGCGGGTCCGGGTGCCCCGGGGTGAAGCCATTCACGCCAACGGACGGCTGGGAGACACCCCGGCCCGCGCCGGGCACGACGAATGTCTGACACCGCACGCCGGCCGCTCCGCCCCTCTGCTGAAGGCCGCCGGACCGGCGGCCCCTCCGCCCCGGCGCCAGGCGCGGTTGTCCCCGCGCGCTCCGGGCCCAAGGTTCGCGGGAGTGCCTGACGCCAGGCCAGGAGGAACCATGGCGAGTTCACGAACGACGACGGCCCTGCGGGAAATCCGCTCCCGGGGAGAGGAGTCCTGGGGAGAGGTTCGCTCAGGGCAATGGAGCAAGGCCGCTTCGGCCGTGGTCGCTGGCACGCTCATGTCCCTGGGCCTGAGACGCCGCTCCCTCGGGGGCACGGTGGTGGCCCTGGCCAGCGGCGCCCTGCTCTACCGGGGCCTGCAAGGCCGGAAGGCACACCGCCCGGCGGCGGGCAGGGAGACACGCCACGGGCACGCCGTGGAGGTGGAGCACACCCTCACCGTGCGTCGTCCGGCGGAGGTGCTCTATCGCCTGTGGCGTGAGCCCTCCACGCTGAACCTCCTGATGGTGGACTTCGCGCAGGTCACGACCACGGCCGACGGTGCAACGCATTGGGAGATCCAGGAGCCGCTGGGACGCACGCTGAGCTTCGACTCGCGCGTGGTGGAGGACCACCCGCCGGAGCTCATCCTCTGGGAGTCCACGAAGGACAGCGCGGTGAAGACGCAAGGCTGGGTGCGCTTCCGTCCCGCCCCGGCGGACTTCGGCACGGAGGTGACGCTGCACCTGGCCCTGTCACCTCCGGGAGGAGTGGTCGTGGAGGCGCTGGCGAAGCGGATGCGCGCCATCCCGGCCATGCGGGCCATGAAGGTGCTGCGCCGGTTCAAGAGCCTGGCGGAGACCGGGGAGATTCCCACGCTGGACCACAACCCTTCCGCTCGCGTGCGCGCGGACTGACCCTGGAGGAGGACGAAGCCATGCGAGCCCTTTGCTGGAACGGCGTGAACGACCTGCGGGTGGAGACCGTCCCGGATCCGGAGATCGTCAACCCGCACGACGCCATCCTCCGCGTCACCATGTCCACCACCTGCGGCTCCGACCTGCACTTCATCGACGGCTACCTCCCGACGATGAAGGCGGGCGACATCATCGGCCACGAGTTCATGGGCGAGGTCGTGGAGGTGGGGCGCGACGTGAAGAAGGTGAAGAAGGGGGACCGCGTCGTCGTGCCCTCCTTCATCGTCTGCGGCAACTGCTGGTACTGCGACCACGAGCTCTGGTCGCTGTGTGACAACACCAACCCGAAGCCTGAATACCAGCAGGTGGCGTTCGGCTACCCCACGGCCGGCATCTACGGCTACACGCATGCCTTCGGAGGCTACGCGGGCGCGCACGCGCAGTTCGTCCGGGTGCCCCACGCGGACAACGACTGCTTCCTCGTGCCCCCGGGCCTGCGCGACGAGAAGGTCATCTTCCTCTCCGACGCGGCCCCCACGGGCTACATGGGCGCGGACTTCTGCGGCATCCAGCCGGGAGACACCATCGCCGTGTGGGGCGCGGGCGGCGTGGGCCTGATGGCCATGCGCAGCGCCTGGCTGATGGGCGCCGGGCGCGTCATCGCCGTGGACCGGTTCCCGGAGCGCCTGGCCATGGCGGAGCGGTTCACCGGCGCGGAGACCGTGGACTACAGCCAGGTGGAGAGCGTGGTGGACGTGCTCCGGGAGATGACCGGAGGCCGCGGTCCGGATGCGTGCATCGACGCGGTGGGCATGGAGGCCCACGGCACCGGGCCGGGCTACGCGTATGACCGGGCGAAGCAGGCCCTGCACCTGCACTCGGACCGGGGGCAGGCCCTGCGCGAGGCCATCCTCGCCTGCCGCAAGGGCGGCACGCTGTCCGTGCTGGGCGTGTATGGCTTGATGGACAAGTTCCCCTTCGGCGCCATCATGAACAAGGGCCTCACGCTGCGCACCGCGCAGCAGCACGGGCAGAAGTACATGCACCGGCTGCTGGACCACGTGGTGAAGGGCGAGCTGGATCCATCGTTCCTCGCCACGCACCACTTCTCCCTGGAGGACGCGCCCAGGGGCTACGAGTTCTTCAAACAGAAGAAGGATGGCTGCGTGAGGGCCGTGTTCACTTCTTGAGCGGCGCGCGCCCGCGCTGAGAAGCAATGCCTAGCAGCTGGTGCAGACCGGCCGGATGACCTGCCAGCTGCCGCAGCCGTTGTCGCCGCAGCACGTCTGGTAGAGCGTGCCGGCGCGGCCGTAGGCGCCCGCCGGCCAGCTGCCGTCGCCGCCCACCTCGCGGCACGCGGCGCAGGTCGAGGACCAGACGTACCGGTCCGCCACGTACTGGCCCACGGCACAGCTGGGCGTCTTGCCGATGCCCTGCTCCACCTGCGCGGTCTCGTCGACGGGCGCCGTTTCCTGCTCGGACGCCGGACCACAGGCGGAGAGGAGGCCCACGGAGAAGGTCGTCAAAACCAAGGCGCGGATCATGTTTCGCATGCGGGAGGCTCCAGGTGGCGGAGGCGGAAATGCCTCGCACCCGAAGTCCCGCAGAAAGCGATAGCCCGCGCAACACCGGCGTCTGTCTTCGCGCCCCGCTGTTTCTTTCCTGCCCGGGTGCTGGCAATGACTCTCTTTCGTCCGCCATGCGTCCTTGACGGCGCCAAGCGTCCACTCCCCGGCAGAACCCCGCACGCGGTGCCGCCGCGCCCGTGCGAGCGCCCTACCCTCCGCACGCACCGGACGCGGCAAGGGTGCCGCGCCACGTGAAGGGGAGACGAACGCCATGGGCATCAGCAAGGGCAGTGCGCAGTGGAACGGCGGGTTCAAGGACGGCACGGGGACGATGAAGCCCGGCCACGCCACGGACGTGCCGTTCTCCGTGGGCACCCGCTTCGAGGGCCAGCAGGGCAGCAACCCCGAGGAGATGATTGGCGCGGCGCTCTCCGGGTGCTTCTCCATGGCCCTGTCGGTGGGGCTGGAGAAGGCGGGCCTGAAGCCCACGCGCATCCAGACGAACGCGGACGTGCACCTGGACAAGCAGGCTGACGGCTTCGCCATCACCACCATCGAGCTGACCTGCGAGGCCACCGTCCCCGGCGCCAACGACGCCCAGTTCCAGAAGATCGCCGAGGACACCAAGAAGGGCTGCCCCGTGTCCAAGGCGCTCGCCGGCGCGAACATCACGCTGAAGGCGAAGCTCGCGGCCTGACCGCCGGCCTCAAGCGCCGGCGCACGCGTCCCGGCACTCCTGCCGGCACGCGACGACCTCCGGGGTGTTGCCCACGCAGGTCGAGTAGCACTGGCTCAGGCACGGCGTGAGCGCATGCTCCGCCGTCCCGGGCTGCTCCCCGGCGGGCTCCTCCACCGGGGCGGCCTGCTCCGGAGGGCGATCCGCGGGCCCACAGGCCGACAACAGCCACCCCACCGCGGCCAGCGCCATCACCCATTCGCGCCTCATCCGTCACGCCTCCGCTGGAAGATGAAGGCCCGCAGTGTAGCCTGCGAAAGGCAGTGGAAGAATCCGGCCCCGTGGCCGATTCGCCCAAAGGGAGGTCTTTCTCGCAGGTGGGTGAGACGGACGACGTCACGGACGCGGTTCGGCGCGCGACGCAGGGGGAGTCGTCCGCCTTCAGCGAGCTGTACCGGCGCACCCGCCCCCTGGTGGCCCGTCTGGTGGCGGGTTTTGGCACATTGGATCCCGACGAGGCGGAGGACGTCCTCCAAGAATCCTATGTGCGGGCGTTCCGGGGGTTGGCCCAGCTGAAGTCAGCGGGAGCCTTCACCCCGTGGTTGCTGACCATCGCGCGCAACCGGGCGCGCACGCGGCTGGAGCGCCGGACGCTGCTCCAGCGGATGGAGGAGGAACTGGTGGACCCGACACCGGAGACGGTGCCGGCCCTGCCACCCATGCTCCAGGTGGAGCGGGACATCGAAGTGGTGCGGCAGCTCATCGCGGAGCTGCCCGAAGGCGAGGAGAAGAAGACCGTGCAGCTCTTCTACATCGAAGGTCAGCTCTCCGCGCGGGAGATCGCCGAGAAGCTCGGCGTGGGCAAGAGCACGGTCACCATGCGGCTGGAGCGGTTCCGTGGGCGCATCAAGCGCGAGCTCCTCCAGCGGGTGCTCGCCGGACGGTGGGAATAGGCATGCGACACCTGGATGCCACCGCGATGGCCGAGCTCACCGCGCGAGACCCCGCCGCGGTCGCCTGGTTCCGTGAGCACCTGGCCTCGCCCTGCGAGGTCTGCGAGACGTTCCTCGCCACGCACGCGGACGCGCTGGATGGGCACACGGACGCCCTGCTCCTGGCGCTCGCGCCCGCGAAGCCTGAAGCAGACGCCCCCCTCATCCC
>NZ_RAWL01000212.1:0-14559 GCF_003668885.1 Corallococcus sp. AB049A
GCATGCCCCCACCCTACCCGATGCAGGCAGCGGCCGGGACCCTCAACCGCCGTGCGCGAAGTGGCGCAGCTTGGCCTCCGCTCCCAGCCGGTAGGCATAACGCAGGTCGCCGAGGAGCCGGTCCAACCGCCGTTCCAGGACGTGCGGCATGAGCCGCGCGCAGAAGCGCCGCGACAGCCGGTTCGCCTCCTCGTAGCGCCAGCGCTCCTCCACCGTCAGCAGGGGCTGGTAGGCCACGCGGTCGAAGAGGCGCCCCAACAGCTCCCGCGCCCACCCGGCCACGCCCTCGCCCCAGCGGTGCAGCAGGCACACGACGAACTTGTCCACCTCCGCCTGGGCCTCCAGCTCCAGCAGCGACACCGTGCGCTCGTAGTGCGCCGTGTGCGCGACGTAGAGGAAGTGGCTGACGCCCTCGGTCACCTGGCAGTAGCCGTCCAGGTCCCCCTCCAGCACGGAGGCCAGCGGGCTGGCCGAATAGCGCTCCATGCGCTCGCGCAAGCCGGGGTCCAGGTAGAGCGCCACCTCCAGCCCGCCCCGGGCCTCCAGGACGAGCAGCTCCTCCGGCGCGCGCCCGGTACCGCCCAGGAGCGCGGCGACCTGCGCGTCCACCACCACGAAGGCCTCCGCGCGGGCCTCGCACCGGAAGCCGTAGATGGCCTCCAGGTGGGCCTGGAGGCGCCCCACGAGCGGGAAGTCCCCGGCGTCAGTTGGCAAGCGGCCCCTTGCGCGGGACCCAGCCCGCGTCCACCAGCACGCGCTCCAGCTTGTCGTCGCCCGTGCGCACCCAGGATTCGTAGACGCGCAGCGCGCCCGCGGGCCCCGCGCTCACCAGGCCGCGCGCGCTGATCTCCTCCAGCAGCTCCGCGAGCGAGCGGAACTTGTCGCACAGCTCCCGGTACACGCCGGTGAAGCCGCCCGCGGGCACCAGCTCCGCCACCTGCCCGTACGCGGCGCCGCCCATCTGGATGTAGTAGTCCGGGCCCACCATCCCCTGCTGCAGCGCGCCGGAGAAGAAGCCGACCTTGTAGAGCGACACGTCGCCCAGCCGCCGCAGCGTGCGGATGCGCTCCTCGCGCTCCTGCTGCAGCGCGCGGTGGTACAGCTCCGCCAGCGGCTCATGGTCGCGCCGGCCCTCCGCGTCACGGCTGAACAGCTTGTCCGTGGCCGCGAACTCCGCCAGCAGGTTCACCAGATAGAACTCGGTGGACTCGCCCAGCGCCACCCGCTGCCGGGCCGCGACCTCCAGAAGCAGTTCCCGGAAGAACTCCTTCAGCGAGGAAGAGGACGTCACCAGTCCGCTCATCGAGCACACCTCCCGGATGAAGCCTGGAAGGCCCCCGGCCCAGCGCCCGGAGCCACCAGGACACGCTCCACCAAGCGTAGTCACGTCCCCGGGCGCCGGCAAAACGCACCTGAGTCTTATCAAGGACTTACGCTGGCACTCGGCCCCGGCGAGTGCCAACGTCCGGACACCCGGCACGGCCTTCCGGGCAGGTGCGACAGGCGGGAATGTTTTTCGGAAAAGCCCAATCAGGACGGGTATTTAGCGGCATCCGGACAGATGTCCCGACGTCGCTTGACGAGGTGAAGTCCCTGGTTATTATCCGCCGCGCCTGGGCGTTAGCACTCAGCGGGTGCGAGTGCCAACGCCGGGGCCCACAGGCCTTTTTTCAACAACCCCTGCGGCATCCCGGTCCGGACCTTCCGTCCGCCTCCGGCAGCCGCGATTCACAGGAGCAAGCCATGAAGATTCGTCCCCTGCAGGATCGGCTCATCATCAAGCGCGTCGCCGAGGAGAACAAGACCAAGGGTGGCCTCTTCATCCCCGACACGGCGAAGGAGAAGCCGCTCGAGGGCAAGGTCATCGCCGTCGGCAACGGCAAGGTGCTGGAGGACGGCAAGGTGCGCGCCATGGACATCAAGGCCGGCGACACCATCCTCTTCAGCAAGTACGCGGGCACGGAGATCAAGCTGGACGGCGAGGATCACCTGATCCTCCGCGAAGAGGACGTGCTGGGCATCATCGAGAAGTGAAGCCCGCCGTTCGTCTCCCCACTCCCAACTTCTAGAGGTTTCAGACCATGGCGAAAGACATCATTTTCGAAGTGCGCGCGCGTGACGCGATCCTGCGCGGCGTGAACATCCTGGCCGACGCGGTCAAGGTGACCCTGGGCCCCAAGGGCCGCAACGTCGTCATCGAGAAGAGCTTCGGCTCCCCCACCATCACGAAGGACGGCGTGACGGTGGCGAAGGAGATCGAGCTTGAGAACAAGTTCGAGAACATGGGCGCCCAGATGGTGAAGGAGGTCGCCTCCAAGACCTCCGACGTCGCCGGTGACGGCACCACGACGGCCACCGTGCTGGCGCAGGCCATCTTCCGCGAGGGCGCGAAGCTGGTCGCCGCGGGCCACAACCCGATGGACATCAAGCGCGGCATCGACAAGGCCGTGACCGCCATCACCGCCGAGCTGAAGACGCTGGCGAAGCCGACCAAGGGCAACAAGGAGATCGCCCAGGTCGGCACCATCTCCGCGAACGGTGACACCACCATCGGCCAGATCATCGCGGACGCGATGGAGAAGGTCGGCAAGGAGGGCGTCATCACGGTGGAAGAGGCCAAGGGCCTGGACACCACCCTGGACGTCGTGGAAGGCATGCAGTTCGACCGCGGCTACCTGTCCCCGTACTTCGTGACGGATCCGGAGCGCATGGAGGTCGTGCTGAACGACGCCCTCATCCTCATCCACGAGAAGAAGATCTCGTCGATGAAGGACCTGCTCCCCATCCTGGAGCAGGTGGCGCGCGCCGGTAAGCCCCTGCTGATCATCGCCGAGGAGGTGGAGGGCGAGGCCCTGGCCACCCTGGTGGTGAACAAGATCCGCGGCGTGCTGAACGTGGCGGCGGTGAAGGCGCCGGGCTTCGGCGACCGCCGCAAGGCCATGCTGGAGGACATCGCGGTCCTCACCGGCGGCCGGATGATCGCCGAGGACCTGGGCATCAAGCTGGACACGCTGACGCTCCAGGACCTGGGCCGCGCGAAGCGCATCACCATCGACAAGGACAACACGACGGTCGTCGACGGCGCTGGCAGCCAGACGGAGATCGAGGCGCGCGTGAAGCAGATCCGCGCCCAGGTGGAGGAGACCTCCAGCGACTACGACCGTGAGAAGCTCCAGGAGCGCCTCGCGAAGCTCGTGGGCGGCGTGGCCGTCATCAACGTGGGCGCCGCGACCGAGACGGAGATGAAGGAGAAGAAGGCCCGCGTGGAGGACGCGCTCAACGCGACCCGCGCGGCCGTGGAAGAGGGCGTCGTCCCCGGCGGCGGCGTGGCCTACATCCGCTGCCTCAAGGCCCTGGATGGCCTGAAGCTGGCCGACGGTGAGAAGTCCGGCGTGGACATCATCCGTCGCTCCGTCGAGGAGCCGCTGCGTCAGATCGTCGGCAACGGCGGCCTGGAGGGCAGCGTGGTGGTGAACAAGGTCAAGGAGGGCACGGGTGCCTTCGGCTTCAACGCCGCCACCGGCGCCTACGAGGACCTGCTGGCCGCGGGCGTCATCGACCCGGCCAAGGTGAGCCGCACCGCGCTGCAGAACGCGGCGTCGGTCGCCTCGCTGATGCTCACCACGGAGGCCATGGTCGCCGAGCGCCCGAAGGCGGACGACGACAAGGGCGCCGCCGGCGGTGGCATGGGCGGCATGGGCGGCATGGGCGGTATGGGCGGCATGGGCATGTAGTCGCCCCACCCTTCCCCGCTGTCACGGGGGATGGGACTTGACGGCCTCCGGCGCCCACCAGGGTCCCGGGGGCCGTCGTGTTTCAAGGGGCCAGGCGCGCGGCGGGCCCGTGGCCCTGCGCGCAACGGCCCCTTAGGTTTGGCATCAAGAGACCCGGAGGAAATCCATGAAGCCCGTGAAGATCTACACGACGACCTACTGTGGCTTTTGCGTGCGGGCGAAGGACCTGCTCAAGCGCAAGGGCGTGGCCTACGAAGAGGTGGACGTCACCGGGGACGACGACGCCCGCGCGAAGCTGGTGGAGATGAGCGGCGGTCAGCGCACCGTGCCGCAGATCTTCATCGGGGAGACGCACGTGGGCGGCTATTCCGACATGGCCGCGCTGGACCGCGAGGGCAAGCTGGACCCGATGCTCCAGGCTTGAGCAGCCAGGCGGCCGGGCCCCGTGCCCGGACGCCACCCGCGTCCCCAGTGCCTACTTTCTCCGTCAAGGCATTCACCCCTTTCACGGGAGGAACACCATGGCGGGCGGACAGGAAGTCACGGGGACCCGGGATGAGCACCACGACCTCATCAGCACGCTCTACCACCTGCTCAAGGGGGCGTCGGTGAGCGAGCAGTACCTGCGCGACGCGGAGGCCGCGGGCGACCAGGAGCTGGCGCAGCTCTTCCGCGACTGGCAGGACGAGCAGCGCAACCTGGCCGAGCGCGCCAAGAACCTGCTGGGCGCGCGCATGATGAACGCGCAGGCCGGCACGGGCCGCGCGGACACCTCCGGCAAGCTGCCGCTGCGCGAGGTGAAGAGCCCCACCAACGCGAGCGTGCGCTCGGGTGGAAACCCCAGCGACGACGAGGTGGACGAGCAGTCCAAGGAGTCGTTCCCCGCGAGCGACGCACCCTCGAAGTACTGAGCCCCGAACGAAGTCCGGAAGGCAGGCCCGACGTCCCTGGTAGGGGCGGACGGGCCCCTTCTGTCTTCATCTTCAACGGACGTTTCCGCGTCTACTTGTTCCGCTTGCCCCGTGTGTGCAGTCCCCCCTAAAGAGGCGGGATTGAGGGCGACGCGGGGTGTTTCTGCCCCCTACGCCCCGTTGCGACCAGGGGTCCGTGACCATGATTGACAGACCGGATGTCACCGAAACCGTCCACGCGGAGCGCGAGGCCCAGGCCACGCGCGTCCCCCTTCATGAGTGGACGGTGGAAGTGGTGGCCGGGCCGGACAAGGGCAAGAAGGTCACGACCCAGGACTCGCTGGTGCGCGTGGGCTCCGACGCCGCGGGTGACCTGGTGCTGAGCGACCCGACGGTGAGCCGCCGTCACCTGGAGGTGGAGCGGCTGCCGCAGGGGCTCCTGCTGCGCGACACCGGCAGCCGCAACGGCACGTTCCTGGACGGGCGCCGCATCCTGCAGGCCTTCGTCTCCAGCGGCGACAAGGTGGAGCTGGGCAAGACGAAGCTCGCCGTGAAGGTGGCCGCCCGCGCGACGGAGGTGGAGGTCGCTGGCGCGGAGTCCTTCGGGCAGCTCGTGGGCAGCTCGGAGAAGATGCGCTGGGTCTTCACGGAGCTGCGCCGGATTGCCCGTGAGGACATGAACCTGCTCGTCGAGGGTGAGACGGGCACGGGCAAGGAATTGGCCGCGCGCGCCGTGCACCAGCACTCGCTGCGCCGCCATGGCGCCTTCAAGGTCGTGGACTGCAACCTCATCTCCGAGGAGAAGGCGGAGCGCGAGCTGTTTGGCGGCCTGCGCGCCGGGGAGAACGAGGACAAGGGCGCGCGCGGCATCTTCGAGGCGGCGCGCGGCGGCACGCTCTTTTTGGACGAGGTGGGCGAGCTGCCCCTGTCCGTGCAGGGCAAGCTGTTGCGCGTGCTGGAGACGCGCGAGGTGCCGTCGCTGGACGGGCAGCCGGTGGCGGTGGACGTGCGCGTCATCGCCTCCACGCACCGCAACCTGGAGGAGGACGTGCGCCAGGGCCGCTTCCGCGCGGACCTGTACTTCCGGCTGGCGGTGGCGCGCGTGCGCCTGCCGCCCCTGCGCACCCGCCGCGATGACATCCCCTCGCTGTCGCAGGCCCTGTCGCGCGGCATGAAGGCCGCGCTGGAGCTGACGCCGCAGACGCTGGCCCTCTTCGAGGGCTACGACTGGCCGGGCAACGTGCGCGAGCTGCGCAACGTGCTGGAGCGCGGCGCGCTGATGCAGGAGACGGGCAACACCAGCTGGCTGGACTTCCTGGCCCACGCGCCCAAGCGCACGGAGGGCACGGAGCCCTCCACCAACGTGGCCGCCATCGTCACCGGCATGCCGTACCACGAAGCGAAGGACCGGGTGCTCGCGGACTTCGAGCGGCTGTACTTCGCGGAGGTCATGCGCGAGGTGTCCTTCGACATGAAGGCCGCGGAAGCGCGCACCGGCCTGTCCATGCAGAGCCTCTACCGCCTGTTGAAGAAGAACGGGCTCCGCCTCAAGGACCTCAAGAACGCCGAGGGCCTGGAGAAGTGAGCGCCCGACCGCAGTCCCCATCACCCCAACCGGGAGAAAGCCTCACCATGCTGAAGCGTCTCGCCGTCGCCAGCGTCATCCTCACCGCCGGCTGTGCCGGCCAGCAGAAGACCGAAGCCACCGAAGGTCAGAAGCAGATGACCAAGGAAGAGCGGCTGCGCATCACCAACCAGCCCCCGTTCGACCTGGCGACCTGCTTCCCGCACGAGCAGGAGCTGCCCTCCCCCGCCAACGAGGGTGTCCTCGTGGGCGCGCTCCTGAGCGTCCGTCCGGACGTGCTGGAGTGCCTGGTGGATCCGGCCAACCGCGGCCCCGCGGCCAGCACCAAGGTGATGGTGAAGTCCACCGTCAACGCCCAGGGCGCCACGCACACCGTCTCCGGCGACAACCTCACCCCGGCCGGCACGGCCTGCATCCAGAAGGTGCTGGACACGCACGTGAAGCCCGCGGCGCTGGCGGCGGACGCGAAGCCGGTGGAGGCGTCGTACGAGTACGACCACTCCAACGCGAACAACCCCTCCGTCACCATGGGCATCAACGAGGGCTCGGACTTCTCCGGCACGGTGCGCCTGGCGCAGAAGAACTGGTGTGAGTGCTTCGCCGGCTTCAAGGCGACCACGCCGCCGGTGCTGAGCTCCGACATCCACATCGTGAAGGGCCAGCCCAACCCGACGGAGGTCGTCTTCAAGCCCTCCGGCAGCACGGAAGGCGATCAGCTGGCGTCCTGCCTCCAGGCGAAGGTCGCCGCGATGCCGGCGACGACGTCCGGTGAGCTGAAGTTCCCGTACCGCTTCGTGTTCTTCAACTCGCAGGCGCCGGTGGAGTCCTCCGCGAGCATGCCGCCGGAGCTGCGCTTCTTCCAGCTGGAGCTGGCGCGCACCCAGACGGCCGCCGCGTCCGCCATCGCCTTCGGCGCGCGCACCAACGCGGCGGACACGTATGACGCCGTCGTGCAGAAGTACACCAAGACGAAGGACTACAAGCTCTTCGACGAGCTGTCCTCCAAGTGCCAGGCGCTGGTGGACTCGGCCACCAGGTGGGTGGACGCGCTCAAGGCGCAGGAGACGGTGGACCAGACGACCCTGAAGCTGGTGCAGGAGCTGAAGGCCCAGAAGGAAGACTGGGCCCCGGTGGAGACCGCCAGCCAGGAGGCCCTGGCCAACACCCAGAAGGACCTCTCCGCCGCCCAGCAGCGTCTGGCCGCGGACCAGGGCGCCTGCCCCAAGAAGAGCTACGGCCCGGCGAAGAAGAAGTAGTCAGTCGTCCTTCGGCTTTAAAGCCGCTGAAATGACAACGGGCGCTCCGGGGAACATCCCGGGGCGCCCGTCTTCGTTCCAGCAACCGGCCCTGCCCCGCGCCTTACGACGCGGCGGGGACCTTGTCGTCGTTGTGCGCGGAGGCCTCGCGCATCTTCACGCTGACGAGCTTGGAGATGCCGGGCTCCTCCATGGTGACGCCGTAGAGCGTGTCGGCGATCTCCATGGTGCGCTTGTTGTGGGTGATGAGGATGAACTGCGACTGGCGGCTCATCTCCTTCACCATGTCGTTGTAGCGGCCCACGTTGCCCTCATCCAGCGGGGCGTCGACCTCGTCCAGGAGGCAGAAGGGGGTGGGTTTGATCAGGAAGATGCCGAAGATGAGCGCCACGGCGGTGAGGGCCTTCTCGCCACCGGACAGCAGGTTGACGCTCTGGAGCTTCTTGCCGGGCGGCTGGGCGACGATTTCGACGCCCGGCTCACCGTTGGGGCCCTCCTGCGTGAGGATGAGGCTGGCGCGGCCACCGCCGAACAGGCGCGGGAAGATGGCCTGGAACTTGTCGTTCACCACGTCGAAGGTCTGCTTGAAGCGCTCGCGGCTCGTCGCGTCGATGCGGACGATGGCTTCCTTCAGCTGGCTGATGGACGCCGTGAGGTCCTGGCGCTGGGCGGAGAGGAACTCGAAGCGCTTGGACAGCTCCGCGTGCTCGTCGATGGCGGTGAGGTTGATCTCCCCCATCTTCTCCACCTGCGCGCGCAGGTCCTTGAGCTCGCTCTCCACTTCCGGAGAGAGCGGCGCCAGCAGGTGGTAGTTGTGCAGCTCCGCGGACAGCTCCAGCTGGTAGCGCTCGCGGATGCCGGCGGCCAGGTGCTCCAGCTCCAGGCCAATCTCCTTCTCGCGCAGGGTGATCTGCGACAGGCCCTGCATGAGCTCGTCCAGGCGGCCGCGCAGCTCGCGGAAGGCGATGTCCTGCTCGCGCACCTCGGTGGTGGCGGTGGTGTGCGCGGTGCGGCGGGCCTCCAGGGCCTCGGCGGCCACGCGGTGCTCCTCCGCCCGCTGGTCCTTGGTGGACTCCAGCTCCGCGAGCCGGGCCTGGAGCTGCTCCACCTTGGCGCGGCCTTCCGTCACGGTGTTCTGCAGGCGGCTGACGCGCGCCTCCATGTCCCGGCGCTGCGCCACCAGGCTCTCCAGCTCCTTGCGGGCGGACTCGCCGCGCTCGCTGCCGGCGGCCACCTTCACGCGCAGGCCCATCAGGTCCGCGGACGCGGCGTCCGCGCGCTGGCGCAGGCCCTCCAGCTCCCCGGCGTACTGGCGCACGCGCTCCTCGCGCGCCTCGCGGTCCGCCTGGCCGTGGGCCACCTCGCCCCGGCTGGACTCCTCCTCGTTGGCGAGCGCCGTGTGGCTCTGGGACAGCTGCCCCTCCTCGCCCTCCAGCGAGCGCAGCCGCTCGCGCACGCGGGCCAGGTCCTCGCTCGCCTTGTGGAGGTCCTTCTCCTGGCTGGCCAGGTTGACCTCCTCCGCGTGCTGCTCCTTGCCCAGGCCCTTGAGGACGGCCTCCGCCTGCCCCATCTGCTTCTGGAGCGTGTAGTGGCGGGTCAGGATTTCGTTGTAGCGCTCCTCCACCCGGGCCACTTCCGCGGCCAGCTCCGCGATCTCGCGCTTCTTCTGGAGCGCGCCCACCGCCGCGCCCTCGCGCTCGCCGCCGGTGATGGAGCCGTCCGCGCGGAACACCTCACCGTCCAGCGTGACGAGCGTCACGGGCGTGGCGGTGCCCTCCGCGTACTCGCGCGCGGCGGCCAGGTCCTGGACGATGACCACGTCACCCAAGAGCAGCTTGAGCACGGGCTCCAGCGCGGGCTCGCAGGACACTTCCTTGAGCGCGTGCGCCAGCACGCCCGGGCGCGACAGGTCCGGCTCCACGAAGGTCCGGGTGTCCGAGGGCACCGGCAGGAAGGTGCCGCGCCCTTCCGCGTGGCCCTTCAGGTACTCCACCAGCTCCACGCCCTTCTCGGGGCTGTCCACGATGACGTGCTGGAGCCGCTCGCCCAGGGCGGCCTCCACCGCGCGCTCGTAGCGGGCGTTGGTCACCGTGAGGACGTCCGCCACCAGGCCGAAGATGCCCTGCTCGCGGGCCGCTTCCGCCGCGCGCACCATGACGGCGCGCACGCCCCGGTCGAAGCCGTCGTAGTTCTTCTGGATGTCCTCCAGGGAGGACAGGCGGCTGCGCTTGTCGCTCAGCTCCTCGCGCAGCGCGATGACCTGGACCTCGTTCTCCGTGAACGCCTCGCGCGTGCGGGTGAGGGCCTCCTCCTCCTGGCCCCGGCGCTCGGCCAGTTCCGACGCCAGGTGGCGCGTGTCCTCCACGTGACGGGCCGCCTGGGTGCGCACGGCGTCCAGCTCCTGCTCCTGGGCGCGCAGGGCCTCCAGCTCACCGGCCAGCTTCGCGCGGCGGGCCTCCAGATCCGCGCGCTGACGCGCGAGGTTGGTCAGGTTGCTCTCGTGGTTCGCCAGGCGCGTGGCCACGGCGACCAGGCCCGCCCGCTCCTGCTCCAGGCGCAGGGAGATTTCCGTCTGGAGCACGGAGACGCGGCGCTGTTCCTCCAGCGCCACCTGCATGGCCACTTCGTCTTCCTTGTACGAGCCGGCGATGCCCGACAGCTCCGCCTCGCGGGCCGTCATGGTCTGCACGACTTCCGCCTGCCGCGCGAGCAGCGCGTCCAGCTCCGCCTGCGCGGACTCGACGCGCGTGCCGGTCTCCTCGAAGTCGCGGCGGCCGTAGGACAGCTCCTGCGCCTCGCGCTGCAGGGCGCTCTCCAGCGCGTGCACCTCACCGGCGTACTGCTGGAGGGCCGCGCCTTCCGCGTCCAGCTCCGCGCGGCGCCGGGTGATGACCTCCTCCAGCTCCTTGACCTTGTCCAGGCCCTCGCGCTCCTCGCCGCCCAGGTTCTCCAGGCGCGACTGGAGCACGCGCTTCTCCGCCATCAGCTCCAGCGAGCGGTGGCTGGCGGAGTGCAGATCAATCTCCCGCATGCGCGCCTTGAGCTTGCGGTACTTCTCCGCCTTCTTCGCCTGGCGCGACAGCGTGTCGAGCCGCTTCTCCAGCTCGCCGGTGATGTCGTTGACGCGCAGGAGGTTGGCCTCGGTGGCCTCCATCTTGCGCTCGGCGGCCTTGCGGCGGGCCTTGTACTTGGTGACGCCCGCGGCCTCTTCCAGCAGGTGCCGGCGGTCCTCCGGCTTGCTGGAGACGATGAGGCCCACGCGGCCCTGCTCGATGATGGAGTAGGCCTTGGTGCCCACGCCCGTGCCGAGGAACAGCTCCGTGATGTCCAGCAGGCGGCAGACGGTCTTGTTGATGAGGTACTCGGAGTCGCCGTTGCGGAAGAGGCGGCGCGTCACGGTGATTTCGCTGAAGCCCTGGTACTGGGGCGCCAGCGTGTCCGTGTCATCCACGAGGAAGGTGAGCGACACCTCCGCCATGGACAGGGGCGGCTTGTTCTCCGAGCCGTTGAAGATGACGTCTTCCATGCCGCGACCGCGCAGGTTCTTCGCGCTCTGCTCGCCCATCACCCAGCGGATGGCGTCCACGACGTTGGATTTGCCACACCCGTTGGGGCCGACGACGCCCGTGACGCCTTCGTCGAAGGAGAAGACGCTCCGCTCCATGAACGACTTGAAGCCGGTGATGTCCAGGCGCTTGATTCGCATGCCAGCGGTTCTCCCTACGGCCGTCGGTGTGACGGGGTGAAAACGCGCGCGAGGCCGAAAATTCGGCTCCGCAGCGTCCGGCAGGAGTACCAACGCACCCCACCGCGGATCAAGCGTGACCATGCCACGCATGACCCTATGTCCAGTGCTACAGGCCGGTAGGTGAGCGAGCTTGCGTCACCCTTGCAAAGCAGCCGGCCCACCCTACCTTCCTCTTGATCTTTCTGGAGGCGTCCTACGTTTCAGCCCTTGCTTGCCATGTCGCTCCTCGTGGGCGCTTCCCCGACGTCACAGGTAGCACCCCGGTCTGACATGGTCGCGGCGGCGGCGCCGTCCCCCTGTCCGAACCCCTGGTTCCCCATGGAGGAGGGCCTGTCGCTGACCTACCGGGCGGGCCGCTCGTCGGAGCTGGTGCTGGCGACGAAGGACGTCGCGCCCGCCCCGGACGGGACGGTGAAGGCCACGCTGGCGGTGAGCCTCAAGGGGCGCAGCGGCCAGACGGACCTGACCTGTGACGCGAACGGTGTCCGCACGGGCCTGGGCGGCCTGGAGGGCACGCTGCTGTCCGCCTCCGGCATGGACGTGCAGGTGGTCAACGCGGAGGGCGCGGCCGTGCCGGCGCCGTCCGTGATGGTCCCCGGAGGCACCTGGAAGAACAGCCTGTCCGTGAAGCTCCAGCCGCCGGCCAAGAAGGGCGGCCTGCGCCCCACCATCGCCACGACCTTCGACAAGGAGGCCACGGTGGTGGGCGAGGAGGAGATCACCGTCGCCGCGGGCACCTTCAAGGCGCTGAAGATCAAGAACATCACCACGGCCCGCGCCAGCCGCCCCGGCGCGGAGGGGCGCTCCATGGAGAGCTTCATGTGGTTCGCGCCGGACGTGGGCATCGTGAAGCTGACCACGGACGGGGAGACCCACCTGGAGCTGCTCAAGGTGGACCGCCCCAACGCCAAGGTGAAGCCGGCGTCCATCCAGGGCGGCGCGAAGAAGAAGGCCGTGAAGCCCACCAAGAGCTAACGCTTCACCCCGTCTCACCGGACGGCGCGGGCGGCTCCGAGGGGCGCCCGCCGCCGTCCTTGGTTCCATCCTTGGGCAGCGCCGTGGGGCGCGACTGCGGCTCCACCGTGACGCGCACCACGCGGGGGCCGTCCACCTCCTCCACGAGGATGCGCCACATGTCGAGCTTGAGGCTGTCGCCCTGCTCCGGCACCCGGCCCAGCTTCGTCATCAGGAAGCCGGCGATGGTGGTGACTTCGCCCTTCTCGTCGTCGCTCAGCTCGAAGGTGACGTCCAGCTGGGCCTCCAGGTCGTCCAGCTGCGCGGTGCCGGGCAGCTCGAAGCGGCCTCCGGGCAGCGCACGAACCTCCTCCACGCGCCGGCCCAGCTCCGCCACGTCGCCCACCACCTCCGCCACCACGTCCGCGATGGTGACCAGGCCGGACGTGCCGCCGTGCTCGTCCACCACCATGGCGATCTGCCGGCGCCGGCGGCGGAACTCCGCGAGCAGCTGCTCCAGCGTCGCGTTCTCCGGGATGAAGAGCACCGGGCGCTGCACCTGGGACAGGCTGCGCAATTCGCCGCGCGACAGGAGGAAGAACAGGTCCTTCACGTTCACCACGCCCTCGAGCTCGTCGAGGTTGCCCCGGCACACCGGCAGCCACGTGTGCCCGGACGCGCGAGCGTCGATGACGTTCTTGTCGAGCGGCTCCTCCACGTCCAGGTAGCGCATCTGGTTGCGAGGCACCATCACCTGCCGCGCCGTCTTCTGCGCCATCTCCAGCGCGCGCTCCAACAGCTCCGCGCGCGCCGTGGTGATGGCGCCCGCCTGCGCGGAGCTGTGCAGGATGACGCGCAGCTCTTCTTCATTCGTGGCCTCGTGCGATTCGCTGGCGGAGTGCAGGCCGAAGGCCTTGAGCACCAGCGACGCCAGCCAGTTGAGCAGCCGGATGGCCGGGTAGAAGAGGAAGTAGAACGCGCGCATGGGCAGCGCCACCGCGAGCGTCGTCTGCTCCGCGCGCTGGATGGCGACGCTCTTGGGCGCCAGCTCCCCCATCACGATGTGCAGGAACGTGATGATGCTGAAGCCGACGATGCCCGCCGCCGTGGAGCCGTACTTCGCCGCCATCGCCTCCGGCAGCACCTTCTCCATCACCGGATGCAGCAGGTGTTCGAAGGCGGGCTCACCCAGCCAGCCCAGGCCCAGCGACGCGAGCGTGATGCCGAACTGCGTGGCGGACAGGTACGCGTCCAGCTCGCTGACCATCTTCAGGGCCGTGGACGCGCCGGGCGTGCCTTCGTCCACCAGGGACTGCAGGCGCGTGGCGCGGATCTTCACGATGGCGAACTCCGTCGCCACGAAGAAGCCGTTCGCGACGACCAGCAGCAGCGCCAGCCCCAGGAAAACCCATTCCATTGTGTGATTCCCTCAGAAGAGGGCTTCGAAGTCCGGATCGCCCTTGAGCACGTCGAACATGGGGTCCGCGGACAGCCACCCCAGGACCTTCTGCCGGTCCGACGCCAGCGCCTTCTGCAGGTACTGGACGGCGTCCTTCGGACGGCCCCACAGCGCGTACAGCGCCGCCAGGTTGTAGTTGAGCAGGAGGTCGTCCGGGTTGAGCGCCCGGGCGCGCTCGTAGGCGCGCTCCGCTTCCGCGTAGAAGCCCTTCTGCGCGTAGCAGATGCCCAGGTCCAGCTGCGCCTCGAAGTTGTCCGGCTCCAGCCGCACCACTTCCTTCAGCTGGGTGATGGAGGAGCGGTAGTCCCCCTCGTCCATCATCAGCGCCGCCAGCTCGTGCCGGGGGAAGGCGTCCTGCGGGTCCAGCTCGATGGCGGAGTGCAGCTCCCGCATCGCCTCCTCCACCCGCCCCTGGTCCGCGTAGGTGAGCCCCAGGTTGAGGTGGGCGTCCGGGTACTCCGGGTCCAGCTCGATGGCTTCCTTGTACTCCTCCACGGCCATCTCGCTGGCGTGGGTGGAGAGGAAGCAGGCCAGGTTGTAGTGCGCGGTGGCGCTCTCCGGCTCCAGCTTCAGCGCGGTGAGGTACTCGCCCAGCGCCTCGCGGAACTGCTTCTTCTCCGCGTAGACCGTGGCCAGGTTGTCGTGCGCGTGCGCCGACGTGGGGTCCAGGTCGATGGCCTTCCGGAACTCCTTGATGGCCTCGTCCAGCCAGCCCCGGTCCGCCAGCTCGATGCCGCGGGTGTTGTGCTCATCGGACAGAGCGATGTTGTCCTTTTCCCGGGCCATGGGCGCGCGGCAATCTACGCGTCGCGCGTTTCCCCGTGCAAGGTAGAGTTTCCCCTTGCCCATGCGCCACGCCGCCCTGCTGCTCCTGCTGTCGCTTTCCGCCTGCCATCCCCGCCCCGTGACGCC